>NZ_JBHZAG010000019.1:0-116989 GCF_042754125.1 Amycolatopsis sp. NPDC059235 | reverse complement strand
TTTGTTAAAACCACCCCGCCCCGGTCGGCCGCCCCCCCCGCGTGTGCGGCGGCCCGACCGCGGCCGCCGCGCGGGGCCCCCGCCCCCACGTCGGCTCCGGCCTGGCGGAAATGTCGGCCGCGACGGCCGGGCAGCGCATCCCGGCCGGGCAGTACTGGGCCGGTTCGCCCGCGCAGCGCTGTGCGGAGACCGACCCGCTCGTCGCGGCGTTGCGGGCGCGGGCCGGGCAGGCCCCGTCCCGGGCGTTGCGGGCCCGGTTCGCGGCGGCCTGGCTGGGCGTCGAAATGCTGCCCCTGGTGTTCCTCGCCCCGTCCGTCGCGCTCGGCAGCTGGCTGTATCTCACGCAGGGCGCTGTCGGCGGATGGTGGGCGTGCCTGCTCGCCGGACCGCTGACCGCGGGCACCGTGTGTTTCGTGGTCTTCACTGGCAAACTGCTCGTCCTTCCCGTCACCCGCCCCGGCGTCCGATACGTCGCCTCCTCGTTCGGACTGCGCAAGTGGATCGCGGACAAGCTTCTCGGCGCGAGCCTCGCCGCGACCAACTCGCTCTACTCCACGCTGTACACGCCCGGCTGGCTGCGCGCGCTCGGCGCCCGCATCGGGCCGCGCGCCGAGGTATCGACGGCATCCCAGCTCGACCCCGGCCTGCTCACGCTCGGCGCGGAAAGTTTCGTCGCCGACATGGCAGCGGTCGGAGCCGCGACGTACTGCCACGGCCAGGTCGCGGTCGGCCGCACGACAGTCGGGACCCGGTCGTTCCTCGGCAACGCCTCGTTCCTGCGCTCCGGCGCCACGGTCGGCGACGGCTGCCTGATCGGCGTGCACACCGCGGCTCCGGCGGACGGCAGCCCGGACGGCACGTCCTGGCTCGGCACCCCGCCGATCCGGCTCCCCCGCCGCCAGGACAGCGGCCGGTTCGCCGACGAGCTGATCTTCCGGCCGACCCGGCCGCGCGTCGTCGAACGGCTGGTCATCGAGTTCTTCCGGATCGTGGTTCCCGGCAGCCTGCTCGCCGCGGCCGGCTATCTCGTGCTGCTCGCCCAGCTGCAGGCCGGGAAATCGTCCGGCGTGCTCGCCGCCGTCCTCGTGACCCCGGCGGCGGCCCTGCTGAGCGGATTCGGCGTGGTGCTCGCGGTCGCCGCCGCGAAATGGCTGATCGTCGGGCGGTACCGGCCGCGCGTCGAACCGCTGTGGAGCCGGTTCGTGCGCCGCACCGAGTTCGTCACCGCGCTGTACGAAACCGCCGCCGTGCCCGCGCTGCTGGGATCGCTGGCGGGCACCCCGCTGCTGGGCCCGCTGCTTCGGCTGTTCGGCGCGCGGATCGGCAAGCGCTGCTGGATTTCGACGACGTACCTGACCGAATTCGACCTGGTCCGGCTCGGCGACGACGTGTGCGTCGGCCCGGCGACCTCGCTCCAGACCCACCTCTTCGAGGACCGGGTGATGAAAATGTCCACTGTGGACATCCGGCGCGGCGCGAGCGTCGGCGCGCGGTCGGTGGTGCTGTACGACAGCGTGGTCGGCGACCGCACGGAGGTGGACGCGATGTCCCTGGTGATGAAGGGAGAACAGCTTCCCCCGGGGACCGCTTGGCGCGGCATCCCGGCGCGGGGAGTGTCCGGCTAGCCCGCGCGGACGCGCAGGTCCTCGACATCCGCGGTGGCAGCGTTGTCCCGCTGAGCCTCGATTTCTTCCAGCCGCTCCCGCAGCGCGCCGGTCATCAGCCGCCAGGCATCCGAGCCCAGCACCAGGCGACGCGGCGGATTCGGCGACACCGCGGCGCGGATGACGCCCGCCACCGTGCGTTCCTGGCTGTCGGTCATCTCCTCGACCGGGATCGGCTCCTGGTCGGCCGGCCCGCCTCGGTACGGCGCGCTGACCGGCACCCGGGTCGCCGCGTCGAAGAACCCGGTGCGGACCATGCCCGGCTCGATCAGGGTCGTGCGGACGCCGAACGGCTCCACCTCCGCGGCCAGCGCGTCGAAGAAGCCCTCGATGCCCCATTTGGTCACGTGGTACAGCGAGAACGAGGGAAACGCGAGCTGCCCGCCCATGCTCGACATCTGCATCAGCAACCCGCCGCCCTGCGCTCGCAGGTGCGGCACCACCGCGCGGGCGAGCTGGATCGAGCCGGTCAGGTTGGTCGCGATCATCTGGTCGATCTGCGCGTCGGTCAGGTCCTCGGCGGTGGCGAACACGCCGTAGCCCGCGTTGGACACGACGACGTCGATGCGCCCGTGCGCGGCGAACGCCTCCCCGACCACGGCACGCACCCGCGCGGTGTCGGTCACGTCCAGCGCCCGCACCCAGAGGCGGTCGCCGTAGCGCGCCGCGAGGTCGTCCAATTGCTCGGGACGGCGCAACGTGGCCGCGACCCGGTCCCCGCGCGCCAGCACCTGCTCGACGAGTTCCCGGCCCATCCCCCGGGAAGCACCGGTCACGAACCAGCTTTTCGACATGATCGTCTCCTGTCTGTTTGAGCCTGCTGGAATCGGCAACCTCAAGCATGCCAACAAAACTCCATGCTCAGGATGACACTTCCGGATCGAAGCCATACGCTTGCCGTATGGGTGAGGTAACCGTGTCCGGGCTGCGGGTCGTCCGGGAAATCGCGCTGACCGGATCGTTCACCGCGGCGGCGCGGCTGCTCGGCTATTCGCAACCGGCGATCTCGCGTCAGGTCGCCGCGATGGAGACGGCGACCGGATCCGCGCTGTTCCTCCGCGAAGGCCGCGGCGTGCGGCTCACCCCGGCGGGCGCCGTCGTGATGGACCACGCGGGCCGGATCCTGGCCGGCGTCGAGGCGTTGCGCCAGGATCTCTCGGCCCTGGACGACCGCTTGTCCGGCCGGATCAAGCTGGGCGCCTTCCCCGCCGCGACCGCCGTCCTGGTCCCCCTGGCGATGGCCCGGCTGCGCACCGAACATCCCGGCCTCGAAGTGACGCTGGCCGAAGGACCGACACCCACCCTCCTGCGGCAACTGCGCGCCCGGCGCTTGGCGCTGGCCGTCATCGGCGCCGGCACCGGGCTCCCGGACTACGACCTGTCCGGCCTCGGACAAGAGATCGTGTCCGCCGGCGGCCTGTGCGTCGCCGTGCCCGCCGGCCACCGGCTCGCGAACACCGACACCGTCCCCGTCGCCGAACTCGCCGGCGAAACCTGGATCGCCGGTTCGGGCACCGGCGGCGACCCCCAGTTCCAGGCTTGGCCCACCCTCGCCGACCCGGTCGTCGGCCACGCCGTGCGCGGCTGGCCCGCCCGGCTCGGCCTGGTGGCCGCGGGACTGGGCGTATGCCTGGTGCCGGAGGTCGCCGCACTGTCCATCCCGGCCGGGGTGACCACCGTCGACGTCGACGACCCGGCCTGGCTCGGCCGGTCGACTGTCGCGGTCACCCCGCCGGACCCGGACGCCGAGACTGCCGCTGTGGTCGCCGCTCTGCGCCACGCCGGCGAGGAAATCCGGCACCGCCGCCGGAATCCCGCGCGGCCCGGGACGTAATGCGCGAACCGCCCAGCGCGTTGTTCACCACCGGTTGTTCACGTCTGCGTTTTCCGGCGGTGAACAACGGGGCCGCCCTACAACGAACTCCGGACGGGCCCGAGGCCGTCGACGCGACGGCCGCGGCAACGGGTCCGGAAAGGGGAATCATGTTGCGGACAATCGTCACCAGGGCGATGGCAGTCGCCGCGGCGGGAATGCTGCTGGCGGCGCCCGCTGCCTCGGCCACGACAGCGCACGTCCGGGCCGGCGACCACCTGACCGGCGCGTTCGTGAAGTTCCACACCACCGACAACGACAAGGACGGCGATTCGCACGTCACTGTCTTCGTCAAGGAGCGGGACGGGACCATCGCCGCGCGCGTCGACAACGATTTCGGGCGGTTCCCGGACAACAGCGACAACGGCCCGTTCGGGCTGGAGATCGTGGACCCCGCCTCGCGCGACGACTTCGCCGGTGGGCAGGTCATCGTCCGGATGGACCCCAAGGGCCACGACACCTGGGAGTTCACCATGTACGTCGAGCTGCAGTTCGACAACGGCCGCAAGAAGAACGTGCAGTCGGAGAACCTCCGGCTCACGCAGGACGGCCGCCAGCAGGCGTTCCCGATTCCCTGACGGTTGGCGCCGCGTTGTCCTCCCTCTCGGGGCGGGGAGGACAACGCGTTCAGGGACAGGGCGGCCGGTAGTCCAGTTCGGGGAAAGAGGCGTCCCATTCGGCGCAGCTGATCCGGGGGTAGCCGAGCGCGCAGGCCCGCGCCGCCGCCCGCTGCGGCCGGGACCGGTCGGCGACGTCCCACAACCGCACGGTGCCGTCCCAGCTCGCGGTGGCCGCCAGCCGCCCGTCCGGGCTCAGCACGGCCCGGCTCACCGCGGCCGTGTGTCCGGTGAGGACACTCAGCTCGCGCGGGCGGGCGGGATCGGCGAGGTCCCACAGCCGCGCGGTCCGATCGCGGCTCGCGGTGATCAGCGACCGCCCGTCGCGGCTGAACTCCGCGGTGAACATCGCGTCCGGCTGCCGGATCGTCGCCAGCGGCCGGGGCCGCAGCGGATCGGCCGCGTCGAGGAGGCGGACCGTGCGGTCCATGCCCGCGGTGGCGATCATCCGGCCGTCGGCGGAGAACGCCGCCGAGACGACGGTGTCCGCGTGGTCGGCGAGCGGGAGCGCCGCGAGGTCCGTCAGCCGGAGCGTCCGGTCGCCGCCGCCGGACGCGAGCGTGCCGCCGTCCGGGCTGAACGCCAGCGCGTAGACGGTGTTGGTGTGGCCGGCCAGCGCGGCGATCCGCGGCGCGCGGGCCGGGTCGGTGACGTCCCAGAGCAGCACGGTGTTGTCGTCGCCGGCGGTGGCGAGCAGCTTCCCGTCCGGAGAGAACCGGAGCGCGGTGACGGCCGCGGTGTGTCCAGCGAGGACGGACACCCGCCGCGGGCGTTCCGGATCGCTGACCTCCCACAGGTTCGGCGAGTAGTCCCGGTCGTCGGCGGTGGCGAGCAGCCGCCCGTCCGGGCTGAACGCGGACCTGCTCTGGCCGTCCACAGTGGACATTCGGCGGGGCTGTGCCGGATCGCGCACGTTCCACAGCGCGGTGCCGTGGTCCGGGCCGGTGACGGCGAGCAGCGAGCCGTCCGGGCTGAGTTCGGCGGAGCGGACCGAGCCCGCCGAGACGGGGACGGCGCCGACTTCCCTCGGCGCGCGAAGGTCGGTGAGATCCCACAGCCGCACCGTTTCGCCGCCGGTGGCGAGCAGCCGTCCGTCGCGGCTGAACGAGACGGCGGTGACGTTCGAGGTGTGTCCAGTGAGGACAGTCAGCCGCCGCGGGCGAGCCGGGTCGGCGAGGTCCCACAACCGCACCGTGCGGTCCGCGCCCGCGCTGGCGAGCACCCGGCCGCCCGGCCGGAACCGTGCCGCACCGGTGTTGTCGCCGAGCGTGCCCAGCTGCCAGGGCTGGAAGGGATTGGCGACGTCCCACAGCCGTACCGTGCGGTCGGCGCTCGCGGTGGCGAGCAGGCGCCCGTCCTGGCTGTAGCTCGCCGAGTAGACCCGGTCGGTGTGCGCGGTGATCCGCGCGGCGTACGGCGTCGCGAACGTGCTGAGCAGGCCGTCGCGGGTCTCCGGCATCGGAGCCAGCCGGTACGCGGCGAGACTCAACTGCACCGAGAGCGCCGGATTGGTCGCACGGATCGCGGCGGCGTCCCCAACCGCCTTGCGGGCGAGCGCGGTGTCGCGCCGTTCGGTTGCGGTGTTCTCCGCCCGCACCGCGACCGCGATGGCCCCGGCGGCGAGCAGCAACAGCACCCCGAGCAGCCCGGCGAACTGCTGCAGCCTTCGGGTCCGGCGGCGCACCGCAGCCTGTTCCCGGGTCCGCGCGGCCAGGCTGGCGGCGAGGAATTCCCGCTCCGCCGGATTCAGCGCTCCGCAGTGGTCGCGCGCCCAGTCGTCGGCGAGGGTGAGCCGGGTGCCGCGGTGGAGGGCGCCGGGGTCTCGGTCGACCGCCTCCCACGCCTTGGCCGCCTCGGTCAGTTCCCGGTGCACGCGCAGCCCGTCGCGGTCTTCGGCGAGCCAGTCGCTCAGCCGGGGCCAGTTCCGGATCAGCGCTTCGTGGGTGATCTCGACGGTTTCGCGGTCGATGGTGAGCAGCCGAGCCGCAGCCAGCACTTCGAGGACCGCGGCGTCGTCCTCGCCGGTGTCCACTTCGGCCAGGTCGACCCGGCGCTTGGTGTCCTCGGTCCCCTCGCCCAGCGCCGTCAACCGCACGAACAGCCGCCGCGCGATCTCCCGCTGCCGCTCGGTCAGTGCGGTGTAGACCGTCTCGGCGGTGCGGGCGACCGCGTGCTCGATCCCGCCTGCCGCCTCGTACCCGGCCACGGTCAGCGTTGCGCCGCTTCGCCGCCGCCAGGTCTCCAGCAGCGCGTGCGAAACCAGCGGCAGCACCGAGGGCCTGCCGACCGCGTCCGCGACCAGCCGCGACACCAGCGCCGCCTCGACCATGCACCCCGCGGCCGCGGCGGGCCGGGTGATCGTTTCCCGCAGGTCCTCCGGGGTCATCGGCCCGACGAGCACCTGCGCGCCGCGCAGCGCGTCCACCAGCGCGGGATAGCGGGCGCAGTGCCCGTAGAAATCCGCCCGGACCCCGATGACGACGCGAGCCCTGCTCGTCGGCCCGGATGCCGCGGCGACCAGCGCGTCGATCAGCCACTCCCGCTCGTCCTCGGCACGGCAGAGCGTGAAGACTTCCTCGAACTGGTCCACGACGAGCAGCAGGTCCACATCGGACGGCCGGTCCGCCATCGCCTGCCGGATCAGCAGGCGCGCGTGTGCCGGATCGGCGGCGAGTTCGGCCCGCAGCGCGGGCGCGGACCTCCCGGTCGGCCCGGCGAGCGCGACCGCGAGCTCCTCCACCGGACACGCGCCCGGGGTCAGCACCACCACCGGACTGCCGCCGCGTTCGGCCCGCGCCGCGAGCCCCGCCCGCAGCACCGAGGACTTGCCCGAGCCCGAGGCGCCGAACACCCCGGTGAACCGGCGCCGCGCCGCCAGGTCCGCCAGTTCCTCGACCACCCGGTCCCGGCCGAAGAACCGGTCCGCCTGAGCCGCCTGGAACGCGGCGAGCCCCAGGTACGGCGCCCGCTCTCCCGGCTCGTGCTCCTCCGGCCCGGCGGACCGCTCGGCGGCGATCTCGGCGATCAGGGCGTGCCAGCGCTCGCGCCACTCCTCGACGTCGCCGCCGCAGCCGCGCACGTAAGCCAGCGTCACCACCAGACTGGGCACCCGGCGGCCGCTCGCGGCCGTCGACAACGCGGCCACCGAGTAGTTCACCCGCCCGGCGAGCTCGCGGTACGTGGGAGTGCCCGCTTTGTCCCGCAACCGGCGCAGCCCAGCGGCGAACCTCCCCAGCGCGCTGTCCTCCGCGTCCAGCGGGCGCTCACTACGCGGCACCGTCACGCTCCCTCGACCGATGCCATTGTTGACAGCCGCGTTGTCCACCGTCCAGCTTTCCGGCGGCAGACAACACTGTTGCCTTACCAAGATCTCCGTCCGAACGGTCAGGCCGCGCGGAGATTCGGGGCGATCTTCGGGCCTCAAGTGGCGAGATCGACCGATGTGTCGAATATGCTTCCCGAGTTGCTTCAGCCCTTACCGCAGGCGGCTGGAGAAGAACGACACGATCTCGCGAGCCGCGTCGCCGCGCTGCTGAGCCGGCGTCAGCTTGCCGACGCAGCTCGCGGGCGCGTCGTCCTCGCCGCCGATTTTGCCGGGCGACCATTCGGTGTTGTAGAAGTTGTGGTTCGCGCCGGCGAGCGTCACCGAGCTGACGTCGGGGTTCTTTCCCTTGGCGTCCTTGACGTATTGCAGGCCTACCGTGCCGACAGCGCCGTCACAGCTGCTGACTACGACCTTGAACGGCACCCGGGTGACCAGGACGTCGCTGTTGTCGTCCTCGGTCGAGTTGAAGTAGACCGGCGCGAGCGGGACGACCGCGCGGATCCGCACGCCCGCGGGCCATTCCGGCGTGTGTTTGTCGGAGGCCTGCCACATCACGCCCTTGCCGCCGCGGGAATGGCCCATCGTTCCGACGCGGGAGAGGTCGACGTGACCGCGGAACCGCCCGAGAGTGCTCGCCAGGGGGCCTTCGCCGCGGGCGAGGTCGCGCCACAGCTGCAGGTGCTTGTTGACCAGGTGGGCGCGGGCGAAGTAGCCCTCGTCGCCGAGGACGTGCGCGTTGATGGCGTTGGCGCTGATCGACACGACGACGAAGCCGCGTTCGGCCAGTTTCTCGCCGAGGTAGTCGTAGCCGCGGTAGCTCGGCAGCGTCCGCTGTCCCGGCGGGCAGGGCCAGTCGCCGCCCGGGGTTTTCGCGACCGGGTCCTGGCAGCTCCACCAGCTGCCGTGCTCCTGGACGATCAGCGGATGCGGGCGGGCGCCGAGGTCGCGCGGATAGTGCACGACGGCGGCCAGCTCCATCGGCACGGACACGGTGGGGTCGTGGAAAGCCTGATCGCCGAGGTTGTACTCGACGACGCCGACGCCCTGCGCGGCGGACGTCTGCGGTGCCGCAATGGTCACCAAGGCCAGCGCCAGTACGGCGAAGGCCATGCGAAGGAAGTTCATGGCGCACAGGGTGCCGAAGAAGTGTCAAGGACTCATGAGCGTCGGCCGGGCCGGTCGCTTCGCGAACTTGGCCGCCGAACGGCGACTTCTGCCAAGGTGGAAGCATCGAGGCGGAGGAAAGGCGGACACGATGCGGAATTGGCGAAGATGGCTGGCGGCGGCGGTGCCGGGATTGTGCCTCGCCGCCTGCACTGGCGCCACCAGCCAGCCGGAATCCGCACCGGCGGCCCCGAAGACGCCGGTTTCCGCGACGTCGGCCCCCTCGCTCAGCGGAAGCCAGGACACGGCGAAGTTCGCCCCGACGGCCCGGAAGCGCGCGCAGGAGGCCGGGGTGTCGCCGCGGCTGGTCATGGCGATCCTGTTCAACGAGTCGTACAAACCGCACGACCCTGGTCTCGAGCGCGCCTGGCAGCGGATGAAACCGGGAGCCGCGTTCGGGGTCGCGAACATGCACGAGGCGACCTTCGACGCCACGAAGAAGGGCCGGGCGTTCGCCGGGCGCGCCTGGGACCAGCTGCCCGACGATCCGGACCTGGCGATCCAGGCCGAAGCCTGGTACCTGCACGACCTGGCCGCGCAGCTGCCCTCGCACCGGTCCGGCTCGATCACCTCCGACGAGCTCCTCGCGCTCGGCTACAACGCCGGGCCCGGCGCGATGAAGACCTTCGCGCGCGGGACCAAACCCGGCCCGCAGGCGCAGTCCTATTTGGACACACTGCGCGGGAACTGGGGAAAGGCGGACCAGGCGCTCGGCGAGGCCTGAACGGATTCGCGTCCCGGCGGGCCGGCGCTCACCCGACGTCCGGCGAAGGAATTTTGACCGACCGGTACCCGGTGCCGTCGCGGCGCGGCGTCCAGCGTCGCCAGTGCTTGGCCGAGAGCCGCACCGGGGCGTTCTCCCGCACCTGGGCGGCCGCGGCGTCCAACCGGTCGTCGCCCGGGAACGAAAGCCACAGCGACAGCGAGGAGGACGCGGAGCCGATCGTCGCCCGCACCCCGGAGGCGCCGAGCGTCCGGCCGTATCCGTCGACCGCGAACCCAGCAGTGTCCTCAGTGGACACTTCGGCGTACGGTTCGCGTGTGCCCGCGTCGACCAGACGCACGGGAATGTTCAGCACCAGGCAGGCAAGGGACCGACTGTATTGCGTGACGTCCTCCGGCCCAGCGGCGTCGAGCGCATCGAGAACCGCGCGCACGCTGTCCTCCCGGACGCCCCATTCCCGGTGCGTGCGCACAGTTCGCCTCGGCCCGCCGAGCAGCTCCGCCGCGATTTCCTGCCAGCGTTGGGTCCGCTCGCCGGGCCCGCCTGCCCAGAGCTGGAAGGTCAACGCCGATGCGCCGACAGGCTCCGTGCAGGCGTCGAGGAACGCGCGCACTTTCGCGTGGGCCGCCGAGGGCTTGCGGATGCGCAGCGCGTGCGCGCCTCCCGAAGCAGCCGGAAGACCGTCGTAGGTCACGATGTCCGGACGGGTCATGATGGCGCCGCACCTGAGGCGTTGTCCCGAAGGAAGGCGAACCGGGCTCGCTCAGATTCCGCGTCGAAGTCGGGAACGCGCGCCGCTACGCGTGTGACGAGTTCGTCGAGCGCGGCATGCACGGCCGGGCGCAGCAGCGCGGCTGGATCCGTCGTCTGCAGCGCTTCCTCGCTGTTGAAGCGAAGCTCTCCGCTCACAGTGCGCTTGGCGAGCATGACCCGGGGCCGACGCAGTCCGGTCGGCTCGGTGACGACAGAGAGATCGCCGCCGACGGTCACGAACAGGTCGAAGTCGAACTGCCATCCGAGCCGGCTGAGTTCGGCGCGGATCCGGGTCAGTTCGGAGATCACGTCGAGTGGGATCGCCGGTCCGCCGTAGACAGTCCTGAAGGACAGGCGGCCCGGAAGCACCGTGCTCACGCGGCGGTTCCGATCCGCCAGAAGCCCTCGGGCGCGCCGGCGGGCATCAACGGCGTGATCCACTGCGTGACGACGTCGATGACAGCCGCTTCGAGGTCGTCTCGCGTCCACCCGCGCGGGCGCGGCGGAACTTCGGGCGCCCAGCCGTCTTCGCCCCACACCACCCCGAAAAGATGCCGATCGTCGTCGAACCGCCGGTCGAGCGCGAACGCGTCGCGCCCCTCGAAGCGGGCCCACACGTCGAACGGGCCTTCGCCGTCCTGATCGACGAAGACGTCGATCACGATGCCGTCGGCGCCCGCCGCGGCCCAGAATTTCTCGAGCCTGGCGGAAATTTCCTGCGCCGCGACGCCGAGGATCCCGGTCACCGCGGCCCGGTAGTCACCAGTGTCCACGGGGCGAGCTTATCGCCGAAGGTCAGGAACGGGTCAGAAGCGTCCAGTCCGCCGTGGACTCGGCCACCCGGAAGTGCTGCGCCAGGTAGCCGCCGTAGATCCGGGTCATCGCCTCGACGGTGTCCTGGCAGCAGCCCTGTCCGGCCCGCAGCTTCGGCACCATGACCCACTGCGCGTCCCGGAAAACCTGGTCCGCCGCCGGGTGGGTGCGTTCGTCGAAGCTGATCTCCAGGTCCCACCAGAGCGGGCCGCCGGTCACCGGCGCCAGATCGAGCGCGAACGCGAAGGGGTTGGCCAAGGACATGCTCGCCACGCGATCACCGGGCCGGAGATGCCGGCGCAGCAACGCGAGACCGTCGTCCAGCATGGCCGGGACCTCGGAGGCGTTGCGGTACGCGGTCTGCCACGTCGCGTCGGCCGGGACGACGAAGTCGCCGAGGTGCGGGCTGGCGATCCGCTGCGACGGCGGAGGAACGGCGACCACATCCTGGCGTGCCGCGCTGATGCCGAGCGCGAGCGCGTCTTTCCCGGCGATCGGCGCCGTCGTCACGACGAGCAGCAGGACGAGCCCAGCGAGCAACGGCACCGGAATCCGGCGGCCGCCGTCCCCTCCGGTCCAGCGCGGCAGCTCCGGTTTCAAGACCGCCACGAGCACGAGCGGGATGACGACCAGCGCGGCGAGGTCGGACTTTTCCGGGCTGTCCGCGGCGGAGATCACGACGCTCGAACCGAGCACGAACAAGGTGATCAGGAGAAGACGCCACGGCCGCGCCGAATCTCCGCGCCGTCGGGCGAGGAAGAAGAGACCGGCCACGACGAGCAAGGCGAGCGCGCCGACCGGAGCGTTGTACGCGACGGCGTGCAGCAGCAGACTCAGCCGTTTTTCGCTGCCCTGTGCGGCGAACGCCGTCGCGACGTCGCCCGCGTAGCCGATCGGGCTGATCCCGAAACCCAGCCAGAACACCGCCACGATCAGCCCGAAACCGGCGGCCAGGCCAGGCAGCTCCCGCGCGGCGAGGGTCCGCAGGAACAACCCGAGCACTACCGCGACTACGCCCATCAGGAAGAAGTTCGCCTTGTCGTAGGCGAGCAGTCCGAGCAGCAGGCCGAGGACGGCGCCGTCGGCGAGCGGCCGCCGGGTGCGCGGCCGGAGCAGCACGGCGAGCAGAAGCGCGGAGTAGAGCAGCCAGCCGAATTTGTTGTAGAGCATCGCGTAGGTCGTGGTGCCCGGCGAGTAGCCCGGCGGCCGGACGGAAATGACCAGCAAGGCCATGAAGACGGTGAATCCTGTCGCATACCCGCCGGGCAACCGCCGATGGGAAACGTATCCGGCGAGCACCGCCGCGACCGGGAGAAACAGCAAACAGCCGTACGTGACTGCGGCAAGCGAAGGAACCGCTTGCATCTTCATGCCGAGCGAAGTCAGCATATAGACCAGCGGGCCGATGGCGTTCGAGAAATCGGTTCCCGGAACCTGCCCCTGCGCGATCCGGTACCCGCCGTCGAGCAGGATGAAATTGTCCCACGGCGCCACGAGCGCGACCGGCCCGAGCCACCAGGAGTACAGGCCCAGCAGGACAACTCCGGTCACTGTCAGCAGCGGCCACCGCACCCGCCGGCGTTCCTCGGGCACGGAAACCTCGGAATCGCCGAGGCGGACATCATTTTCTGCCGACATGCGTTTCCCATCCCCGGGATTCGTTCGACTGATCATTTCGGGGCGGCAGAGACCCGGCCGCCCCGCGATGCCTCGTAATCGAGACGGAAACACCAGGCGTTACATTCGCCGGCCCATCATTTCGAGAAGGGAAAATTATCGACAAGATAATTGCTTGCACTATTTTCGACTGCTCCGGCAGCAGGATAATTTACGCCTGCGGGCGCTCCCGGTGTGCCGCCGACGCCGATCGGGACGACGCGTCGACGCAGAGCAATTATCGACTCGCACACAGCAATCTCAGACCTGGAGCCGGGACCCGCCCGGGCCTACGGTTCGTTCCGTGGCTGATATTTCCGCGGACGACCCGCTGCCCCGCCCCGAGCCCTTCGCCATCGGCGTCGCCGACGAGGATCTGGCCGATCTGCGCGCCAGGCTGGACCGGGTCCGGCTGCCCGAACACGAGACCGTGCCGGACGCGGCCCAGGGACTCCAATTGGCGCACCTGGCGACTCTGCTGACCGCCTGGCGCGAGCACGACTGGCACGCGCGACAGGAACAGTGGAACGCCATCCCCCATTACCGGGCGGTTCTCGACGGCCTGAGCATCGCGTTCTGGCACGTGCGCTCCCCCGAGCCGAGCGCGCTGCCGCTGATCCTGACGCACGGCTGGCCCGGGTCGATCCTCGAGTTCGAGAACGTCGTCGGGCCGCTGAGCGATCCGGTCGCGCACGGCGGTTCCGCGCGCGACGCCTTCCACTTGGTGATCCCGGCGCTGCCCGGGTTCGGGTTCAGCGAGCGGCCCCGGGAGCAAGGCTGGGATCCCGGCCGCACCGCACGCGCGTGGGCACAGTTGATGACGGTGCTCGGCTATCCGCGTTTCGGCGCGCACGGCGGGGACTGGGGCGCGTTCGTGAGCACCGAACTCGCGCGGATCGTGCCCGAGCGCGTCGCGGGGCTGCATCTCACGATGCCGGTGGCCTCGCCGATGCCCGACGACCTGCTCGCGCCCAGCCCCGCCGAACAACGCGTCCTCGACCGGCGCACCCGGCACCTGACCGACGGCTACGGCTTCGGCGTGCAAATGAGCACTCGCCCGCAGACCTTGGGCTATTCGTTGGTCGACTCTCCCGCAGGGTTGGCCGCGTGGCTGGGCGAGAAATTCGCCGCCTACTCCGACAACCGGCCCGAAATCGGCGGCGGCGTAAGCATTTCGCAGCAGATCGACAACATCGCCCTGTACTGGCTGACCGGCACCGGCGCCTCGTCGTCCCGGTGGTACTGGGAGGCGATGCGCTGGGTGCCGCGCAGCGCGGAAGCCGAGAACGCGCAACCGGTGACTGTGCCGACCGCCTGCTCGATTTTCCCGGCCGACCCGTGGCCAACCGTCCGGCACTGGGCCGAACGCCGGTACCTCGATCTGCGCTCGTGGCACGAACTCGACCGCGGCGGCCACTTCCCCGGTCTGGAGCAGCCTGACCTGCTGGTGTCGGAGATCAGGGAAGCATTCCGGCACGCGCGAACCGGTTCCTGATGCCGTCCCGGTCAGGAATCGCGGTAGGCCGAAGGCCGCATCCCGGTGTACCGCAGGAAAGCCGTCGACAGCACCGCCGGGTTCGCGAAACCGCACCGCCCCGCGATTTGGGAGATCGTCAGATCGGTGTCGCGCAACAGCCGTTTCGCCTCGTCGATCCGCAGCCGGGTCAGATACCGGTACGGCGTCGCCCCGGTCGCCTCCTTGAAGACCCGCACCAGGTGGTACACGCTCAGGTGCGCCTCCGCGGCGAGGTCGGCGAGGGTGATCGGCTCGGCGAGCCGCTCGCGCATCGCCGCGACCACCGCCCGGACCCGCGGATTCTCCCGCTTCGGCGGCGCCCCAGCGGACAGCCGGGCATGGCGGGTGAGCAGCTGCATCGTCAGGAACGCCGCTGCGGACTCGGCGTACAGATCGTCGGCCCCGCCCGCGCCGCCGAGGGCTCGGACGATCTCCTCGACCAGCGGATCCCCGGCGGTCAACGACGCGGCCATCGCGGCGAAGTCCACCGCGGCGCCACCGAGCTGGGCTGCGGTCGCGTCGACGGTGGCGCGCGGAAGGTGGACCTGCACGCTGTTCAGCACCTCGTCCGCCCGATAGCGGCGCACGACGGGCTGATCCGGCGGCATCAGCTCGAGGCGCCCCGGTGTCCACGGAGTGCGCGTCCACCGGCCGCCTCTGTGCGTCTCCATCACCGCGCGGCCCCTGGTCGGCAGCACCAGGTGCAGATCCGCCGCGGCCGGGAGTTCCATCTCCTCGGCCACCGGGACGTGCTCGAACCGCTGCACCAGCAAGGACTCCCAGCCGGAATCCTCCCAGCTGCAGTACGTCCGCCGGACGTAGCGGCCCATTTCGAAACCGGCATACGGCTGGAGATCCAGCCGCGTGGAGTCGAACACCATGATTCACAGGCTATCGACGCTCGACACCAGGAGGTTCCATGACCGCCGCCCGCACCGCCGCCCAGGCCTTGCACGCCGCCGTCCGGAGGCGGGACAAAGCGGCGTGGCTCGATCTGTTCGCCGCGGACGCTCTGGTCGAAGACCCGGTCGGCCCCTCGCAGTTCGACCCGGAAGGCGCCGGTCACCGGGGCCGCGACGCCATCTCGGCGTTCTGGGACCAGGCCATCGCACCCAACGAGTCGATCGAGTTCCTCTTCGACGATTCTTTCGCCTGCGGACACGAAGTCGCCTTCACCGGCCACGTCCGCAGCCGGCACGACGGACAGGTGCTCGAGGCCGAGGGCGTGTTCGTCTACCGGGTGGACGAGGCGGGCAAGATCGCCGCCCTGCGGGCTTTCTGGGAGGCCGAGCGCACCATGCGGACGATGCGGCCCGCCTGACCGCTACGCGCGGCCCGAGAGCTGGAGATGGGCTGCGGTCCTCCGCCAGGACAGCCAGAACGCCGCGTAGGGAATCCCCGCGAGCAAACCTAAAACGGAACTGCCCAGGCCGACGAAGTAGATCGCATAAGCACCGAGCCGGTCGAAGTGCACGGTTTGCTGAAGGAGCCAGATGATTCCCGCGCTCTGCAGGACGGCCCCGGCAGCGATCAGGATCACCGCCGCCACGGTCAAGCGGCGGAGACGGTGTTCCCAAGGCAGCAGAGGGACGGCGTGACGCCGCTCGTCCTTGGGGACCCGCCGCCAAGTCACCGCCGCCACCACGCCGGCCGCCAGGCCCAACCCGGTGCAGCACATCCCGAAAGCGAAAGCGGCGGCACCGCCGATATTGGCGCCGCTGTGGGGCGGCGCGGTGATCTCGGCGAGGAATCCCAGGCCCAGCAGCACCGCTCCGGCGCCGAAGAGCCAGATCGCGACGAACTTCAACGTCCTGACAGTAGTTCTCATGGTTCCTTCCGACTGAATGACGCTTCCGCGAGGAGCCCCGGCAGCCGGGTCGCCTCGCAGTCCCCCCTGATCACTCAGCCGTTCGCGTCGGACACCAGGAGTGAACAAAAC
The DNA here is from genome assembly GCF_042754125.1 of Amycolatopsis sp. NPDC059235. Classification (NCBI taxonomy): domain Bacteria; kingdom Bacillati; phylum Actinomycetota; class Actinomycetes; order Pseudonocardiales; family Pseudonocardiaceae; genus Amycolatopsis; species Amycolatopsis sp. NPDC059235. Next base: position 100,945 of record NZ_JBHZAG010000019.1, on the reverse strand, counting down.
GCATGAACAACTGATTTCAGGCAAACGCATCTTATCCGGTCGTAACCCGCCTGGCGGAGCCGTGGAACGGTGTCACCGAATGGTTACCGGGCGCCGCTCCCGCTCAACCCTCGCGAGGGGCCGGGATCACGACCCCGTCCGCGGGCCGGTTGCCGCGATAGCGGGCCACCGCGACGCGGACGCCGTTGCGGAACGCGTCCGGCATCGCCGCGAGGACGGTGCTGCGCGGCACCGGACGCGGAACGTCGAGCCCGGTCATCGGCCGCGCGAGGCCGATCCCGCGGACCGTCCAGCGCGGCCGCCCGTCCTTGTCCAGGTCGGTGAATTCCAGCGAGACCGGGCGCATCGCCGCCACGCGCACGAGCCCGCTGTCCGGCCCGGTCGGGATCAGGACGTCGCCCGCGTCGAGAAGGAGGCACACGCGCGGGACCGGCTGGAGGCCGTCGATCGCGACGATGCCGCGGCGGCCGCGTTCGGGCGACCGGAGCAGCCGGACGCATTCGCGATGCGTCAGCTCCACGTCGGCCATCGCCCCGCTCCTCCCCTGCGCCGTGTCCCGATTCCACCCCGCGACGGGCGGGAACGCCCACCGCCGGACGTCACTTCCTCAAGGGACTCAAGGCCTTCACTGCCCCAGGGATGAACTATTCGCCGGAAAAGTCGATCACGCCAGCCCTGTTCACCGGGTCGTGGAGCACGCTAGCCGCGGCTGTCCCACAAACTTCCGGCCCTCGTTCGGGTCGCACTGCCGCCGGGCGGCAGGCCGAGGATGTCGAGCAGGCTTGGGTCTTCGTCGATGGCGTGGTGCAGATGCCCGGTCTTGGCGGTGCCGCGGTCGAGGTCCGAGGCACCGAGAAGATGCCAGACGCCATCGTCGCCGTGCCGGACCCGCAGAATCGGCTCGCGGAGCTCGAACACCTCGGCGCTCTGGACGCAGGTCGTGCCCAGCAGCCAATGCCGCAGCCACCAGGCCCGCCGGTCGCGCTCCATGACCAGATCGGCCACCGCCCAGACGAACGGAAGGTCCCCATGGGCGCGCGCCTGCTCCGCAGTCAGGTGCGGGCCGCCCTCCGGCACGCGCTCGAACGGGTCGTCGACCAGGGAGAACGCGTGCCCGTCCCCGTGGTCGAAGATGACGGCGTGGAAGGTCCCGCCGCCCGGATTGCCCGCCCCGATCCCGACCGAAAGCCGGGCGACGTGCGGTTCCGCCCCGGTGGTCCAGCCGAGCGCGTACGAGGCCAGCTCTCCCCGAGGCCCGACGAACTCGCCGAACGCCCGCCGATCCATGCCGGTGACCGCGCTGGTCGGCACCTCGACCAGGGTGCCCTCCACTACCTCGATATCCACGGGCGAAAGATAGCGGATCAGCTGGTCGGCGCCGGGGCCAACGCCGATGTCGCGAGTACGGTGGCGCGATGGACTCCCGGGATTGGCACGCACTGCCTGGACCGACGTGGTACCGGCCTGCGGAAGCCGCTGCCGCTGCGGGAGATCTGGCCAAGTCAGCGTCTGCGGACGACGCCGCCTCGGCGGTCCGCCGTTTGGTCGACGCAGTCGGCAACGACCATGCCGGGACCCTGTACCCGGCCGCGGTCCCGGCGGTGCGCGTTCTGCTCGGCGTCGTCCGTGACCGGCCGGGCAAGCCGCGCGTCGCGGCGCTGAATGCGTTGCTGGACTGGTGGGGCTGTTTCGTCCCGGAGCCCGGATACGACCGCTACCGCGGCCACGACGGACAGCCGGTCGATCTGATCGACGCGGTCGAACGCGAGATCCGCGGCGCGGCGGGGGTGCTGCGCACCGTGGCCTGCCCGGACGGCGGCGCCGGGGAGATGGCCGAGGACTTGCTGGCGCGGCTGGAGGCGGGAAGCTGGTCGGATCTGGTCGCTGACCGCTGACAGGCGGATTTCGCCAGCCCCGGTCGGCGAACATCCGCTGGACGCCCGATCATCGCCAGCGATCCGCGCTGCTCAGCCAGAACTTGGGCAAGCAGGGCCGGAACCGGTCCGACCCCGCCTCCGTTGCCTGCCGTGGATCAGGCGCAGTCCCGGCGAATGGCCGCGTTGATCCGAGCGCCCTCGGCCCGGTTCACCGGATGCCGCGGAGTGCTGAAACTCCGGACCGCCTCGCCGTCCGGGTCGGGCAGGCGGGCGTTGAGCGCGGTGCACTGCCGGACCGCGCGCTGCGGGAAGTCGGGCAACTCCTGCAGGGAGCTCAGCCCGTCGTGGACGAGGTCGCTCTCCAAACGGGTCATCGCGGCCGAAGCGAAGTCCTGGGCCACCGCGTCCGCCGGGTTCTCGGCCGCATCCCGCATCCAGCTCGGCAGGTACTTCGGGTCCGCCTTGACCGGCGCGGGCGGCGGATCGGACTCCGAGGCAGACGCGCTCGACGACGGTGTGCTTGCGGGGCTGCTGGCGGGCGCGGTAGCGGGCGGCGCTGAGCCGCAGGCCGCCAGCGCAGCCGCGGTGCCGACAACCGCCAAGAGTCACCGGACGCGACCTGGCCTCCCCGCAAGCTGCGCCGAGGTCAGCCTGGTGAAGCGCCGCAGATCCCGTCCGTGCGGAGAAGTGGTCGCGCATCGCTGTCCGGACACTGGGCGCTCCGTTCCTGAGCCGGGCTCGTCGGCGGCAAGAGTGCCCGGCCCCGGCGGGAGGGGTCCCGACGTCGTCAGCGCGATCGGGGCCGCATGGTCCGGGCGCGGCGGGGTACCCGTCGGGTGAACCGCGATTTCCGGCGACGGTCTGGAGGACCCATGCTCGCGCTGCTCGGTCTGCTTTTGGTGGTCTGGCTGGTGTGCATCGTGCTCGGGGTGGTGATCAAGGGCCTGTTCTGGCTGATCGTGGTCGGCGCGGTCCTGTTCGTGGCGACCGCGCTGGTCGGGTTCGTCAAACGGGAGGCGCTGGGACGCGGACGCTAACCGCCCCGGCCCGCGTCGAAACCTCCCGGCGGCGAGACGATCGCAACACCCGGGCCGGCCCTTCCCGGCTTAGGCTGAAGCCATGGCCGACACGACACCGCCGACTCCGCAGGAAGCGTTCGACCTGCTCATGGCCGGCAACCAGCGCTTCGTCACCAGCGCTCCGGAACATCCGAACCAGGACGCGGCCCGGCGCGCGGCGATCGCGCCGAACCAGTACCCGTTCGCCGTCCTGTTCGGGTGCTCCGACTCCCGTCTCGCCGCCGAGATCATCTTCGACCGCGGTCTCGGCGACCTGTTCGTCGTGCGCACCGCGGGCCAGGTGATCGGCGGCGAGGTGCTCGGCAGCATTGAATACGGCGTCGACCTGCTGAGCTGCCCCCTCGTTGTCGTCCTCGGCCACGACTCCTGCGGCGCCGTCGGCGCGGCCCGCGCGGCGCTGGAGGACGGGCTCGCGCCGGTCGGCTACGTCCGCGACGTCGTCGAGAAGGTGACCCCCAGCGTCCTCGCGGCACGGGCGGCGGGCCGGGTCGAACCGCACGAGATCCTCGCCGAGCACGTCAAGCACACCGTCGACCTGTTGCTCGACCGCTCCCGCGTGCTCGCCGACCGGGTCGCGGACGGCCGGGCCGCCGTCGTCGGCCTGCGCTACCGCTTGGCCGACGGAAGCGCCGAAGTCGTGGCCGCGCACGGCATCGACGTGCCCGCCGCCAGCTCCCCGGCCTGAGCGACCGGCTTCGCCGCCCCGCGGGGCGGCGAAGCCCGTCCGTGAGTCCCATGTGGACAGACCGGCGCGCGACGGCCTTTCGGGCAGCGTCGGTCGAAACGGCGCATCCAGACGTAGCCGTCCTCGTGCTCGGCGTCCACAAAGGACGCCGTCACGTCCATGCCCAGCGAGGCCTGGAACGGGATGACCACGTCTTCCATGTAGCGCACCCATTCCGCGCGGCGTCCGGGCCGGGCCTGGTAATGGCGGATTTCGTAGTACACGGCCGGGTCACTCCGTCACTTCGAGAACGAGCTTGCCGCGAGTGCGGCCCGCCTCGCCGCGAGCATGAGCGACGGCTGCCTGCTCGAGCGGGAAGGTTTCCTCCACCTCGACAACGACCTCGCCGGCGTCGATCAGGCCCGCGATCGCGGTCAGCGCGGCCCCGTCCGGCTCGACCAGGAACGGCGTGACGCGCACGTCGGCCGCCCTGGCCGCCTGGGCCAGTTCCGGCGAGACACCGGCCGGGACGGCGACCAGCAGGCCTCCCGGACGCAAGACCTGGAGCGAACGGGTGCTGGTCTGGTCCTGCGCATCGCCGACCAGGTCGATGACGACGTCCACGTCGGCGACGGCTTCCTCGAAGCGGGTGGTGCTGTAGTCGATGGTCTCGTCGGCACCGAGTTCCTTGAGCCACGGATGCCGGGCGGCGCTGGCAGTGGCGATCACGTGGGCACCGAGGTGCCGCGCGAACTGGACCGCGAAGTGCCCCACCCCGCCGGCGGCGGCCGTGATCAGGACGCGCTGGCCAGCCTGCACATCTGCGGTGTCGACCAACGCCTGCCACGCGGTCAGCGCCGCCAGCGGCACGGCGGCCGCGTGCACGTGGTCGATGCTGGCCGGTTTGCGGGCCCACTGACGGGCCGGTGCCGTGACGTACTCGGCATAACCGCCCGCCGCGCGCGGGAACCACGGCATGGCGTAGACCTCGTCGCCCTTCGCGAGCGTCGTGACGCCGAAGCCGACTTCCTCGACGACGCCGGACACGTCCCAGCCCAGCACCAGCGGGAACGTCTGCATCCCCGCCATTCCCTGGCCCTCGCGGGTCTTCCAGTCCACCGGGTTGATCCCGGCGGCGCGCACGCGCACCAGCACCTCCGTCGGCAACGGCACCGGCCGCCCGACCTGCTCGACGGCCAGCGCCTCCGGCCCGCCGAATTCCCGGATCGTGACGGCCCGCATGTGCTCGCTCATGGTGTTCTCGCTCATTCCCGTCCCACTCTGGTCCTGCGCCGGGAGTGCGGCGCGAGACCAGAGTGGCGCGCGCTCGCGACCAGGAGTGAGTGGCCGGGGAGACACCTATCGTACTATTCCAGCCATGCCCCATCGCGTAGTCGTGCTTGCCCTCGACGGAGTCCTGCCGCTCGATCTGGGCATCCCGGCGCGGGTGTTCAACGAGGCCTGCGAACCGGACGGCACCCGGCTGTACTCCGTCACCACCTGCTCCCTCGGCGGGAAACCGGTGCGCACGCACGAGGACTACCGGCTCGTCGTCGAGCACGACGAGTCGGCACTGGAGACCGCGGACACCGTCGTGCTCGCCACGCAAGAGCCCAGCGAACACCTCCTCAAGACCGGAGAACTCCCGTCGGAAGTCGCCGCCGCCCTGGCCCGGATCGGACCGCGGACCCGCGTCGTCAGCCTGTGCACGTCGGCCTTCCTGCTCGCGGCCGCCGGACTGCTCGACGGCCGGCGAGCCACCACGCACTGGGCGCTGTGCGACGCCCTGGCACGGCTTTTCCCCGACGTCGCCGTCGATCCGGACGTGTTGTTCGTCGACAACGGGCGCATCCTGACCTCCGCGGGCGGAGCGGCAGGCATTGACCTCTGCCTGCACCTGGTCCGCCGCGACCACGGAACCGCAGTGGCTTCAGCCGCCGCGCGACGCTGCGTCGTCGCGCCGTGGCGCGAAGGCGGGCAGGCGCAGTTCATCGAGCACCCGGTACCGCAGGACACCGACCGTTCGACTTCCGCGACCCGGCAATGGGCGCTGGACCGCCTCGCCGAGCCGATCACGCTCGACGAAATGGCCCAGCACGCGCACATGAGCGCCCGCACCTTCACCCGGCGCATCCGCGGCGAGGTCGGCAGCAGCCCGCTGAAATGGCTGGCGCAGCAACGGCTCGCGCACGCCCGGCTGCTGCTGGAATCGACCGACCTTCCCGTCGCGCGGATCGCGACCGCCTGCGGTTTCGGCGATCCGGTCGCCCTGCGCAAGCACTTCTACACCAATCTGGGCATGTCACCTCTCGCTTACCGTCGAGCCCACCACGTGCCGGAGCCGTTGGCAGCACAGTGAAATCCAGTCACCCCTCCTCGAAGAACCCCGTTGAAAACGGCGGCCGCTGAAGTCATGACCCCGGACCTCGCCGAGGCGTCGGCGTCGTAGCGCATCGCACGCGCGAGTTCGTCCGGGCGGGTCACGACCTCGAGGCTCACCTCTCCTCGACGCCCGGGCGACGCGACCTGCCCGCACCGGTGGGCAAGAAAGCTCGCAGTGTCGCCGTCGTCCCGGGCAGTGAAGCAGGAAGCCGGAACAGCCGGCCGTTTCCGCGCGAACTTTTCCGACATTCGTACGGCACCCGGGACATTCCCTACGAAAGTCGGCCCGGCACCGAACGCACCGAGAATCCCAGCACCGGCAAGGCATATACCAATTGACCGGCGAATCCGGAACATTCCGTTGGTCCGTTTGGAGCATTGACGCCCCGATGCGCCGATCATTTACTCGACTGTGCTCGGCCGCATACCCACCGTAAGCGGCCGGGCGCGTTCCCTCTCCCCGCACCCATCGTCCTGCCTTCATGGAAGGAAGACCTCGATGCCCCATCGCGGATTCACGACGGGCCTGGCGGCTGCCGCCGGGCTCGCTATGACGCTCGTATTGCCGACGGCCCCGGCCAGCGCGGCCTCGGAAGCGCAGCCCGCGTCCCCGGACGCGGCCGCCGCTCGGGCCGCCGACCAGGCGGTCGCCTCCGGGCTCGCCGCGCTCAGCCGCGGTCCGGCGGAGGCGTTCCGGCGCGTCGGCCTGACCGCGGGCGACGCCGGACTCTTCTACGGCGCCTACGAGCGCACCTACCAGGGCCTGCGGGTCGTGGGCGGGGACGCGGTCGTCGTCGCGGACGGGGCCGGGAACGTCCGCGGCACCAGCGCCGCGGAAACCGCGCCCATCGCCGTCGGGACGCAAGCCGTTCTCGACGCCGCCAAGGCAGTTTCCGCCGCGCGCGCTCAACTGCCCACTGTGGACAGTGTGAGCACGCCGGAGAAGGTGGTGCTGGCCGGGACGAATCCGAAGCTGGCCTACGAGGTAGTCGTCTCCGGGCGCACCGCCACGGCGCCGAGCAAGCTGCACGTGTTCGTCGACGCCGCCACCGGCGCGGTGCTCGACAAGCGGGACGACATCAAGACCTTCAGCTCCGGGGCCAAGTCCCAGCCGCAGTCGAACGCGGTGAACGCCGCGGGCACCGGCAACAGCTACTACGTCGGCACCGTCTCGATCGACACGACGCAGTCCGGCTCCACCTACTCCCTGCGCGACCCCGGCCGCCCGGGCCTCAGCTGCGGCCGCGAGGGCGGGTCTGTCTACAGCGGACCGGACAACAGCTGGGGCAACGGCTCGGGCACGAACCTCGAAACCGGCTGCGTCGACGCCCTCTTCAGCGTGCAGACCGAGTGGAAGATGCTGAAGGACTGGCTGGGCCGCAACGGCATCAGCGGCACCGGCCGGGGCTACCCGGCGTCCGTCGGCCTGAACGACGTCAACGCCTACTGGGACGGCTCTTCGACGCACTTCGGCCACTCGCAGGACAACCGGCGCCAGGCCACCTCGATGGACGTCGTGGGCCACGAGTTCGGGCACGGCATCTTCCAGACCACCCCGGGCGGCGCGGGTTCCGGCAACGAGAACGGCGGCTTGAACGAGTCGACCGGCGACATCTTCGGGGCGATGACCGAGGCGTACGCGAACAACGCGAAGGACCGTCCGGACTACGAGGTCGGCGAGGGCGTCAACCTGGTCGGCCAGGGCCCGATCCGCTACATGTACAACCCGTCGAAGGTCGGCGACCCGAACTGCTACTCGTCGTCGATCCCGAGCACCGAGGTGCACGCCGCGGCCGGTCCGCAGAACCACTGGTTCTACCTGCTCGCCGAGGGCTCGAACCCGGGCGGCGGCAAGCCGGCCAGCCCCACGTGCAACAACAGCAGCGTCACCGGGGTCGGCATCCAGAAGGCCGCCAAGATCTTCTACAACGGCCTGCTGAAGAAGACCTCGTCGTGGAACCACCGGGCCGCCCGCAAGGCGACGCTGGAGGCCGCGATCGCGCTCTACCCGGGCAGCTGCACCGAGTTCAACGCCACCAAGGCAGCCTGGAACGCCGTCTCCGTGCCCGCCGTCTCCGGCGAGCCGACCTGCACGGCGCGGCCCGTGCGCTGACCTGACGCGGCCGGGTCCCGCTCCCCGCCGACCGGCGGGACCCGGCCGCGCATCAGGCAGTCCCCGTCCCCGAAATCCCCGCTCCCCCAACCGAAGGAACGCATCGTCATGAAGTGGAAGACAAGACTCGGCGCCGGGGTCACCGCCCTGGTGGCCGTGCTGGGCGTCGTCAGCGTGCCCGCGGCCACCGCCGCGCCCGCCTCGACGCTCGCCGCGCCGGACATCTCGCTCGCCAACATCAAGACGCATCTCAACCAGCTGCAGACCATCGCCCGCAACAACGGCGGTACCCGTTCGCCGCGCGGCGGCGGTTACGCGGCCTCGGTGTCCTATGTGGAGAACCTGCTCAAGAACGCGGGCTACACGACGAAACGGCAGACGTGCACGAGCTGCACCGGCCAGTCGCAGAACCTGATCGCCGAATGGCCGCAGGGCGACGCGAACCAGGTCCTCATGCTCGGCGCGCACCTCGACTCGGTGAGCGCCGGTCCCGGCATCAACGACAACGGTTCCGGCAGCGCGTCGATCCTCGAGGTCGCGCTGACGCTGGCCCGCACCAACCCGGCGATGGCCAAACGCGTGCGCTTCGCGTGGTGGGCCGACGAGGAATCCGGCATGGTCGGCTCGCGGTACTACGTGAGCACGCTGTCGGCCGCCGAGCGCGCGAAGATCAAGACCTACCTCAACTTCGACATGATCGGCTCGAAGAACTGGGGCTACTTCGTCTACGACGACGTCGCTTCGGTCAAGGCTGTCTTCGACGAGTACTTCGCCTCCATCGGCATCGAGACCGAAGGAGACACCGAGGGCGACGGCCGGTCCGACCACGCGTCGTTCAAGCGCGCGGGCATCCCGGTCGGCGGCCTCGCGACCGGAGCCGGCGACATCAAGAGCTACGAACAGGCCGACAAGTGGGGCGGCACGGCGGGCGCACCGTTCGACAACTGCTACCACCGCGCCTGCGACACGACGGCGAACATCCCGGACACCCCGCTGGAGAAGAACTCCGACGCGATCGGGTACGCGGTATGGAAGCTGGCTGCCGCCGCGCCCGTTGCGACGGCTCATCGCTGAACCTGATCGAACAGCTGCTCCGGGTCGTCGTCACGAGGGCGGCGGCCCGGAGCGTCCGGCTGCCCGGCGAGAATCGGCTCGATCAGGAACGGGCGGTATCCCGCCGTCTCGGGCAGGTCGAAATGCTCGAACGCGTTCCGCTCCAGATGCCACCGGACGACGCGGCGGGTCGACCCGCGGTTCGGTTGGGAAAAGACCAGCGTGTCCGGGGTTTCCCAGATCGGTGAGGTCGACGGGCCACCGCTCGCGTCGCAGCCCTCGGGGAGCGGGTATTCGGCGGTTGTCCCCGCGGCCAGGTCGAGCACCTCGACCGCGGGCGGCTCGTAACCGGACGAATGCATCAGCGCGCCGCCCGGCACGAAGCGCCAGCGATGGGGTTCCGGCAGCTCCCGCCGCTCTCCCGACGCGGTGAACACTGTTGCCGCTCCGGCTTCTTCGCGCACTTGAGCGCCGGAAAGGGGGTCGAGCTGATGCAGAGACGAGGCGAGCTCGACCGGTTCCTGGCCTGGCGTCCAGCGGGAAGCGGTGCGCGTCTGGTATCCCGACGTGGTGGTGAAATAGACCGAGCCGTCGTGAATGCCCAGGACGCTGCGGGTCAGCTTCTCTGATTTCGGCAGGCTCCACACTTCCTTGGCGGCCACGTCGAATACGTGCACCTGGTCCCAGGTCTGCCGGCCAACATGTGTTTGCACACCCGCCAAGTACCGTCCGTCGACGCTGCGGACCGGCAGCGTTCCCAAGTCGACCGGTACCTCGACGGCAGCACCGGTCCAGTCGATCAGCTGTCCTTGTTCTCCGGAACCGGCAACGTAAATGCCTGCCAGGGTCTCGAACGCGCGGTAGCGGTATTCGCTCTCGACCCGGCCGAGGACCACCGGTTCACCCGCGCGCCACACGACAACCGTGCCGTCGCCGGAGACGAAACCCGCTTTCGGCGGCGAACCGGCCACGGTCGCGGGTTCGTCTCTGCGCACGGTCTTGACCCGCATGCGTACCGGCCTGGTCGGCTGCGGTCGAGGAGGAAGCGCTGTGATGGCACCGTCTTCCCGGTGGATCAGCTTGTCGCTGACCGCATACTCGAGCAAGGGCTCGATCGTTTCCTCCGGCACAGCCAGCAACTCGGCCAAATCCCTTACGTGCGCCGGATTCGACCACGCGGCGACGTTGACAAGATCGGCCGCGAGCCAGACGTAGACGGCCCGGACCGCGGCGGCGTCTATCCGCTTCGCCTGTTCGTCCGGGAGATCGAGCACCTCCGTGGCCCGCCGCGGCTTTCCCGCCTCGTATCCGCCCTTGCCGTCCCCCACCAGCAACCCAGCGGCGAGCAGCAACGGGATCCCGTCCCGGCGCGTGCGCGGCGGGTCGACGCCTAACTGGGCACACACACTTTCCGACGGCTGTTCGCCGGTCAAGGGTTCGTCCAGCCAGCCGTCCGGGCGAAGCATGCCAACGAGCGTGAAGTACCACGACACTTCGATCACCTCGTACCCGAATACCTCCTGCCAGCCCGGCTCTTCCCGGTGAATCGCCGGACGCGTGCGTTTAAGCCACCGCGGCGCTTCCAAGACCTCCTGCGGCCAGAACTGGAACAGCCAGACGTCGCCCTCTTCCCCGGCTTCCGCCGGTTTCCGGCACATCCGGACGCGGTAGAACCCTTTCGCTCCCAGACTCAGTTCCTGGCTGAGGCTCCCGCCGGTCAACCATCCCAGACCAGCGGTCCCCGAACGGCTGTGGAAGGGCGATTCGACGATGTCTTCCCAGTCCCCGAGTCGCACTTCTGGTGGCCCGTCGTGCGCTTCGCAGCGAATTGCCTGACAGAAGTGGTCGGCCGTGGCGTGCAGCCAGCCGTCGCCCGCGGTCGCGACTGTGCCGGACACTGTCGGTGTCCCGTGCTCGCCGAGAAGTTCGTTGTCCAGCGCGGGCAAGGTCTTGTCGCGGTACACGTCTCGAAGCACGATGGTGCCGTAATCGGGCGAGTACTCGTCGTCCTCGCAGAACTCCAGAAGCGTCATGCCGAGAAAGGTAGCGGCGGGGTCCGACAATTTCGGCGGCGGCGATCTTCCGGCGGAGAGTCCGATGTGGTCAGTTCTCCGTCATCCGCCGAAAAACATCGAGAAGAGAACGGAATTCCGCACTCAGCCCAGCAACCGGCGAAGGAAATCCCGGTACGCCTCATGCAAAAACTGGCACACCTCGACCGCCGCGTCGACCTCCCCGCCCAGCATTCCGCCTGCCAGCAGACGATGCCGTTCCAGATCGTCCCGATCCATCACGTGCCCCTTGGGATCGATCTGCACGATCTGGTCGATCTCCGCGGTGTGCTCGTCCCACAGGCGGATCAGCGACTCGGATCCCGTCGCCTGCACCAAAGCCCGGTGCAGCGCGTGGTCGGACTCGCTGAGTTCCTGCCCCGCCTCCACAGTCTTCTCCAGCCGGTCCAGCGCCTCGCGCACGGTCGCCTGCCCCTCGGCGGAGACGCCGCGCCGCCGGGCCAGCTGCAGCGCTCCGACTTCCAGGACTTCCCGCACCAGGTCGATGTCGGTCAGCGACCGCTGCACCTCCTGCGACTGCGCCGCGACGTCCTTTTCGGTCACGAACGCGCCCCGGCCGACCTGGATCTCCACCAGGCCCAGCGAGCTCAGCATCCCCAGCGCCTCCCGGACCACCGGACGCGAGACCTCGAATTCCAGCGCCAGCCTCCGTTCCGACGGCAGCTTGCTCCCGCCCGGGTACCGGCCGTGCCGGATTCCCCGGAAAAGCTCGTCCGCCACCCGCGCGCGCTGCGTACTGAAGGCCACCGCCTCCTCCTTCTCCCCTGTCGTGCCGGAGGGTCCCCCGCCACGGCAGCTTAGGCCGCGCCGGCCGTCCGCGACCGGCGGAGCAAACTGGTATTACCGGTATTGCCTCTGTCCGGATTTGAGCTTAGCCTTCCTCCACGGCACCCGACCACTGCAGGCAGAGGAGCAAGCGTGGACGACAACCTCCCCCGCGCCGGGATCAGCCGGCGCGACGCGCTCAGACTGGCCGGAAACGGCGCGCTCCTCGTCGGCGCCGCCTCGCTGCTGAGCGCTTGCGGCGGCGGCAGCTCAGGCAGCCAGGACTTCAGCCTTCAGCTCGGCTGGGTCCCGGACGCCGAGTACTCCGGCTTCTTCATGGCCGCCGAGAACGGGCACTTCGCGAAGAACGGCTTGACCCCGAAGATCCTCCCGGGCGGCCCCACGACCAGCCCGGAACCGATCGTCCTCACCGGCAAGGCGCTGCTCGCGGTCGAGCCGGTCCCGGAGAACGTCGCGAACGCCGCGCAGCGCGGCAACGACCTGAAGATCGTCGGCGCGCAGTTCCAGCGCAGCCCCGAATGCTGGGTCTCGCTCGCCAAAGCACCGGTCAAGACGCCGGGCGACATCGTCGGCAAGAAGCTCGGCATCACGCTGTCCGGCAAGAACACCGCGCTGGCGTTCCTCCGGAAGAACGGCGTCGATCCGGCGAAAGTCACGCTCGTGCCGATCAGTTTCGACCCCGCTCCCCTGGTCGCCGGCGAGATCGACGCGCTGTGGGGCATCGCGACCAACCAGCCGGTGACGCTCGGCGAGAAGGGCACCCAGACGCATACCATGCTGCTGGCGGACTACGGCTTCAACCGGATGCAGGACGTCCTGGTGACGACCGGTGCCGCACTGAAGGATCCGGACAAGGCGGCGCTGCTGAAGAAAGTCGTCGCGGCGAGCCAGCAGGGATGGCAGGACGCGCTGGGCAATCCGGCCGCCGCCGCGCAAACAACCGTGACCAAGTACGGCAAATCCCTTGGCCTGACGGCGACTTCGCAGGTCAAGACGCTCGAAGCGATGAAGCCGTTCATGCAGCCCGCGGCGGGCGGGCCCGTGCTCACCATGTCGGACGCGTTGATCAAGGACACCGTCAACGCGCTGCAGAACATCGTCGGTGTCAAGACTTCGCCCTCCTTGTTCACCAATGAACTCTTCTGACGCCATGGCCGCGGCACAGACCCTTCCCGCCCGTCCGGACAAGGACGACCAGGGCGGCCTCGACCTGTCCGGCGTGACGAAGACCTTCCACGACGGCAAACAGCACGTCGAAGCGGTCCGGGAGTTCTCGCTGACCGCGCCGAAGGGCGCGTTCGTCGGGATCATCGGCCCGTCCGGCTGCGGCAAATCCACCGTGCTGCGCATGCTGGCCGACCTCGACACACCGACGTCCGGCACGATCTCCGTCAACGGCGCCGCTCCGCGGGAACTCCGTTCACAGCACGGGATCGGGGTCGCCTTCCAGGACGCGGGCCTGCTCCCCTGGCGCAGCGTCGAAGCGAACATCACCCTGCCGCTGCAGGTCGCCCGGCGAACGCCGGATCCGCACGACGTCGCCGAACTCATCGACCTGGTCGGCCTGTCCGGCTTCGGGAAATCACGGCCGTCTCGGCTTTCCGGCGGCATGCGGCAACGAGCCGCACTCGCCCGCGCGCTCATCAACCACCCGAGCCTGCTGCTGCTCGACGAACCCTTCGGCGCGCTCGACGATCTCACCCGGCAGCGGCTGAATTTCGAATTGCAGCGGATGTGGCTGGACCGCGGCACCACGACTGTCCTGGTCACGCACAGCATCTCCGAGGCGGTGCTGCTGTGCGACACCGTCGTGGTGATGAGCCCGCGACCCGGCACGATCTCCAAGGTCGTCACCATCGATCTCCCCCGGCCGCGCACCGCCGCGACGCTGCGCGAACCGAAGTTCCACGAGTTGTGCGACGAATTGTCGGCGGTGCTGTTCGAGAACCCGGCGGGCAGCTGAATGCCCCGGCGCACGATCCGCAGATACGGCGGTGCCGCCCTCGCCGCCGTCGTCGTTGTCGCACTGTGGCAACTGATCTCGCTGTCCGGACCGTACGCCAGCGTCGTTCCGTCACCGGTCGAACTCCTCCGGCAGATGTGGAGCGACCGCAGCTTCTACGGTCCCAACATCGCCGCGACGATGAGCGAAGCGGCGCAAGGGTTCTTGTGGGGCAACGTCCTCGCGATCGCCGCCGCCCTGCTGACGTCCCGGTACCGGATCCTGCAGCGGATGCTGGAACGGTTCGCGGTCACCGCGATCGCATTGCCCCTGGTCGCCGTCGCGCCGATTCTGTCGATCCTGTTCTCCTCCGGGACACCGAGCGTGATCCTGGCCGCCCAGTCCGTGGTGTTCCTGACCGTCGCGTCCGTCCTCTTAGGACTCCGGTCGGTCGGAGCCGGCTCGGTCGACGTCATCCGCGCCGCCGGCGGCAGCGAATGGACCGTGCTGCGCCGCGCCCGGATCCCCGCAGCGCTGCCGCATCTGGTCGGCGGACTGCAGATCGCCGCACCGAGCGCGCTGCTCGGCGCGATCATCGGCGAGTACCTCGGCGCCGACCACGGACTCGGCGTCGCGATGATCCAGGCGCAGGGCGCGTTCCAGGTGGCCCGGCTCTGGGGCCTGCTCGTCGTCACGTCACTGCTCGCCGCGGTGTGTTACGCCGCGATCCCGCTGATCGCGAAACTGCTGGTCCCCGCGTTGCGTTCGGTCGAGACGACCCTCGGCGCGGCCGAACGCGCCGCGCCGAAACCGAGCGCGGCCCGGCGACTGCTCCGCGGCGTGCTCAGCCTGGTGAGCACCCTCGCCGTCATCCTCGCCGCTTGGTGGGGCATGGCGATCCTGCTGCCGGGCGCGTCCTCGATCGCGCCAGCCCCGGACCGCGTCATCCCGTACCTGCTCCACGGCCAAACCTCGCTCGGCACCACGGATGCCGAGTCAGCCCAGGCGCTTCCGTACATGCTCGGCCAGCTGCTCCGAACGCTCGGCGACACCGGGCTCGGCCTGTTCTCGGGCGTCGCGCTCGCGGTGCTCGTCGCGATCGCCGCCTTCGAGTTCAAGGCGATCGAGAGCGCTGTCCTCGGGGTGTCGGTCGCGCTGCGCTCCATTCCGATGCTCGCGATCATCCCGTTGCTCGCCCTGGTTTTCGGCCGGGGACTGGTGGCGGTCACCGTGCTCATCGCGGTGATGACCTTCTTCCCGACCGTCGTCAACATCCTGGTCGCCATGCGGGCGATCCCCGCCGCGGCCGAAGACATCCTGCGCTCCGCCGGAGCACCGCGCTGGCAAACGATCCTGCGGTTGCGGATCCCGTACGCGCTGCCCGGGCTTCTCGCGTCGGTCAAGATCGCGATTCCCGTTTCGATCGGCGCCGCGATGGTCGCCGAATGGCTGTCCACCGGCAGCGGACTGGGCGCGACGCTCACCGTGGCGGCCGCCGTCTACGACTACGACTTCATCTGGGGCGCGGTCTTCCTGATCCTGCTGACCTCGCTCGCGGCGTACCACCTCGCCGCCGCGGCGGAGGCCAGGCTGGCCGCCCGCCGCTCCTGAATCCCGCTGACCCCGCGTCCCCCGACGCGGGCAGAGAGGAGAAGCAATGCCACGCACCGTGCTGACGAACGGGCGGCTCAACGGAGCCCCGGAGGCACAGACGCTGGTGATCGAAGACGGACGGATCGCAAAGGTCCTCGCCACGGCGCCGCCCGCGGAGCCGGGAGAAGAACGTCTCGACCTGGCAGGCCAGATCGTCCTCCCTGGTTTCGTGGACGGGCACGCCCACCTGGACATGAGCCTGTGGGGCGAGCCGTGGGTCCGGCGCACGTCGGAGGCCATCACGATGGAGCAGATGTTCGCCGACACCCTGCAGGACTGGCGGGAAACTACGACGCCCAGCGCACTGCGCGGCGGCCGGTTCCTCGCCGAATGCATCCGCCACGGGTCGACCAACGTGCGCACTTTCGCCAATGTCGCACCGGAAATCGGGCTCGAGGGCGTGCACGGGATGCTCGAAGTGCGCGCCGCCTTCGCCGAGCAGGTCGATCTGGAGATCATCGCGTTCGGGCAGATCGGCGTCCTCAGCCATCCCGGAACCGCCGACTTCCTCGACGAGGCGCTGAAGCTCGGCATCGACGGAGTGGCCGGAGTCGACCCGGCCGGAATCGACGGCGACGCCAAAGCCTCCATCGACACCATTTTCGGGCTGGCGGGCAAGTACGGCGTCGCGGTGGATTTCCACCTGCACGAGACCGGCGAACTCGGCCGGTGGCTGATCAGGCAGATCGCCGAACGCACGAAAGCACTGGGGCTGCAGGGGAAAGTGTCCTTGTGCGACGTCTTCTGCCTCGCCGAGCCCTGGCCGACGCCGGACCAGCTCGCCGAAACCAGCCACGTCCTGGCCGACGCGGGAATCGCCGTCGCCGTCGGCGTGCACGGCCTCCTGCCGGTGCCGGACGTGCGGCGGCTGGCCGAGTTCGGGGTCCCTATGTGCCTCGGTTCGGATTCCTCGCGAAGCCGCTGGTCCCCCTGGGGCGACGGCGACATTCTCGCGCGGGCGATGATCCTGTCGTACAAGTCGTACTTCCGGCGCGACGAGGATCTGGAGTTCGCGCTGTCGATGACTTCCCAGCGGGGGCGAGCTGCTTTCGGTTACGAGAAGGCTGATCTCGCCGCGGGCGATGTCGCCGATCTTCTTGTGCTGCCAGGCGAAGCGCTCGGCGAGCTGGTGGTTCTTCCGCCTCCGCGCAGCCTGGTGATGAAGCGGGGAAAGATCATCGCGCGCGACGGGGCGCTCACGCAAAGCCCTTCGCTGATCGGGTAACCCACCGGGAACTCAGTAGAAGCCGTCCCGCTTCACTGGCACGGGCCTCGGGTCGTACCCGAGGTCCGTGCTGATCGCCGCCGCGGTTTCGAGCAGCACCGGAACGGTTTCCTTGCGCAGCCGTTCCGGGGCGAACCGCCCGGTGGTCGTCGACGAAGCCAGCGCCGCGACGACCGCCCCGGTCCGGTCGCGCACCGGGGCCGACGCGGACAGCAGGCCCTCCTCCAGCTCTCCGTCCACAACGGACAGACCGGCGTCGCGCACCGCGGAGAGTTCGAGCCGCAGCTTCGCCGGATCGGTGACGGTGCGCGCGGTGTACGACCGCAGCGGCACCTCCTCCAAGTAGCGGGTGATCCGTTCCGGCCCCGCCCACGCCAGCAGCACCCGGCCCATCGAGGTCGCGTGCGCGGGCAGCCGGGTGCCGACCGCGACGTTGATGCTCATGATCCGCCGCACCGGCACCCGCGCGACGTAGACCGCCTCGTTGGCGTCGAATTCGGCCAGCGACGCGGACTCCCCCGTCGCCTCGGCCAGCCGCAGCAGGTGCGGATGCGCCAGGTCGATCATCGCCCGGGTCGCCGTGTAGTGCTGGCCGATCGTCAACACGCGCGGGGTGAGCGACCAGCGAGGTCCGTCGCTGGTCACGTAGCCCATCCGCTGCAGGGTCAGCAGCAGGCGGCGGACCGCCGGGCGGGACAGGTTCGTCGCCGTCGCCAGTTCGGTGAGCGTGGGGTTGGTGCGCTCCTCGTCGAAGGCGAGGAGCACGGCGAACCCGCGCTCCAGGCTCTGCACGAAGTCGCGCTCGTTTCCGGCTGCCGTCACGCTCCGCAGTATTTCACCCGCTCCGGGCACGGCCTTGACCTCCGCCGCCTCCTGATGCATCCTTCCTCTCACTGCACGCATAGCGTTCACTTCGTACGCATAGCGTACATCGCACGAGGAGGTGCGAGATGACGGTTCCGTCCCGCGAACTGCGCGACGCGTTCGGCCGGTTCGCCACCGGGGTCACCGTGGTGACCTGCCGCAGCGACCAGGGGACCCCGCACGGGGCCACGGTCAACGCGTTCACCGCGGTCTCGCTCGAACCCGCGTTGTGCCAGGTCACGCTGACCCGGCGATCGAAGGCCTGCGGCTACCTCGACGGCGCCGCCTTCGCCGTCAACGTGCTCGGCGCGGACCAGGCAGACACCGCCTGGCACTTCGCCGGACGCCCGGCCGATCCCGGGCCAGAGTGGGCCGAAGGGCCGGTCGCGCCGGTCCTGGTCGGCTCCGCCGCGGTGTACTCCTGCCGCCCGTGGCGCACCTACGACGGCGGCGACCACCTGATCGTGGTCGGCGAAGTCGTCGACATCGCCGTCGAAGACCGGCAGCCGCTGCTGTTCTACGCCGGCGCGTTCCGCGAACTCGGCCCCCGCGAGACCGGCACCCACTGGGGCGGCTCGCTCGACTGCCCCGAGGCCGGCTGGTTCGGCGCCTCGACCACGTTCACCCCGCTGCGCCCGCACGCGGCTTGACCCTCATCCGAAAGGACATCGCGATGACCATCCAGCAGGACCGCTCGGCGGCCGCCGCCCCCACCGCTTCCGCGCCGATGACCGGCGACGAGTACATCCAGTCCATTCAGGACGGACGCGAGGTGTGGATCTACGGCGAGCGCGTCAAAGACGTCACGACGCACCCCGCCTTCCGCAACCCGGTCCGGATGACCGCCCGGCTGTACGACGCGCTGCACTCCCCCGACACCCGCGAAGCGCTGACCGTGCCGACCGACACCGGCAACGGCGGCGTCACGCATCCGTTCTTCCGCAGCCCGCACACCGTCGACGACCTGCTCGCCGACCGGCGCGCGATCGAAACCTGGTCGCGGATGACGTACGGCTGGATGGGCCGCAGCCCGGACTACAAGGCCAGCTTCCTCGGCACGCTCGGCGCGAACTCCGACTTCTACGCGCCGTTCGAGGACAACGCGAAACGCTGGTACAAGGAGTCGCAGGAGAAGGTCCTGTACTGGAACCACGCGATCATCAACCCGCCGGTCGACCGGAACCTGCCGCCGGACGAGGTCGGCGACGTGTTCATGAAGGTCGAGAAGGAGACCGACGCGGGCCTGATCGTCTCCGGGGCGAAGGTCGTCGCGACCGGTTCGGCCATCACGAACTACAACTTCATCGCCCACTACGGGCTGCCGATCAAGAAGAAGGAGTTCGCGCTCATCTGCACGGTGCCGATGGACGCGCCGGGCGTGAAGCTGATCTGCCGCACCTCCTACACCCAGCAGGCCGCGGTGATGGGCAGCCCGTTCGACTACCCGCTGTCCTCCCGGATGGACGAGAACGACACCATCTTCGTGTTCGACAAGGTGCTCGTGCCGTGGGAGAACGTGTTCCTCTACGGCGACATCGAGAAGATCAACGGGTTCTTCCCGGTCTCCGGCTTCATCCCGCGCTTCACCTTCCACGGCTGCATCCGGCTCGCCACGAAGATCGACTTCATCGCCGGACTGCTGCTGAAGGCGCTGGAAATCACCGGCAGCAAAGACTTCCGCGGCGTGCAGACCCGCGTCGGCGAAGTCGTCGGATGGCGCAACACGTTCTTCGCGCTCGCCGACGCGATGGCGCGCAATCCGGACGAGTGGACCAACGGGACCCTGCTGCCCAAGCTCGACTACGGCCTGACCTACCGGATGCTGATGATCCAGGCCTACCCGCGGATCAAGGAGATCATCGAATCCGACGTGGCCAGCGGCCTGATCTACCTGAACTCGCATTCGGTCGACTTCAAAACCCCCGAGGTGCGGCCGTACCTGGACAAGTACGTGCGCGGTTCCAACGGCTACGAGGCGGTGGATCGGGTCAAGGTGATGAAGGCGCTGTGGGACGCCGTCGGCTCGGAATTCGGCGGACGGCACGAACTCTACGAGCGCAACTACTCCGGCAACCACGAGAACGTGAAGGCGGAGCTGCTGTTCGCCGCCGAGGCCCAGGGCACCACCGAGTCGATGAAGGGCCTGGCCGAGCAGTGCCTGTCGGAATACGACCTCGACGGCTGGACCGTGCCGGACCTCATCGGCAACGACGACGTCTCGTTCCTCAAGAAGCGGCGCTGACCTCCTGATCCGCCGCGGCGCCTCCGCGTTCCCCGGGGGCGCCGCGGTTCCCACCTCGGCACCAGCGCGGGAGGTTCGCGTGAGCACTGTTTTCTGGCACGGCACCGCCGACGTGCCGGCCGGCTGGGGCCGGTCCGTCGTCGCGCTCGGCGTTTTCGACGGCCTGCACCGCGGTCATCAGCGCGTTCTGGAGCACGCTGTACGTCTAGGCCGGGAGCGCGGCGCGCCGGTGGTCCTCACAACCTTCGACCCGCACCCGGCGACGATCGCCGGACGACCGCGCGACACCAGGCCGGTGGCGACGCTGGAACATCGCGCCGACCTGGCGCGGAGCCATGGCGCCGACGAGGTCCTGGTCCTCTCCTTCACCGAATGCCTCGCGCGGACGTCGGCCGAGGACTTCGTCGCGGAGGTGCTGATGCGCACGCTCCACGCCACCGCTGTGGTCACGGGCAGCAACTTCCGGTTCGGCCACCGCGGAGCCGGGGACACCGCCCTGTTGCGGAAGCTCGGGCCTGCCTGCGGTTTCACCGCGCACGCCGTCGACCTGCTTCCCGGTTGTTCTTCGACGCTGGTCCGCACCCTGGTCACGACGGGCGATCTTGTTGGTGCCGCGGCGGTTCTCGGCCGTCCGCACCGGGTGCACGGGACTGTCGAAGGGGAAATCTTCACGCCGTGCACCACGTTGCTGCCGCCGCCGGGGAAATACTGGGCTCACACCCCGTACGGAGAGCGGACTGTCGCGGTGGAAGCCGGTCTGCTGATCGCGGATTTGCCGGACGGCCCGACCGCGGTGGATCTCGTCGGCACGAGGTGAACTCGCGGCCGGGTCCGCCCAGGTGGTGGACACGATTGCGCCCGGATGCGAGGAGCGGTCCACTCGGCCCGTCCACCCTTCTCGCGGAAGGATCATCATGTCCGTCACCGACGAGCTTCTGGCCAACAACGCCGCGTACGCCGCGAATTTCACCGGGCCGCTCCCCCTGCCGCCCGCCAAGCACGTCGCGGTGCTCGCTTGCATGGACGCCCGCCTCAACGTCTACGGCGTCCTCGGTCTCGAAGAGGGCGACGCGCACGTCATCCGCAACGCGGGCGGCGTCGTCACCGAGGACGAGATCCGTTCTCTCGCCATCAGCCAGCGGCTGCTCGGCACCACCGAAATCATCCTGATCCACCACACCGACTGCGGCATGCTCACTTTCGGCGACGACGAATTCCGGAACTCGATCCGGCGCGAGACCGGCATCAAACCCGCTTGGGCCGCCGAGGCTTTCACCGACGTCGAGGAGGACGTTCGCCAGTCGCTCGCGCGAATCCGGACGAGTCCTTTCATTCCGCACCAGGATTCGGTCCGCGGCTTCGTTTTCGACGTCGCGACCGGGAAACTCGCCGAAGTCCGTTAGGCGAGAAACGCGTGCGGGTCGGTGTAGAGCGCGTCCAGTTGCACCGCCCCGGCGGCGACGCCGAGCAGGTCCCGGACGGGAAAACTCGTCGGGAGCACTCGGCTCGCCGCGTCGACGCGTCCCCGGGACCGCGCCGAGACCTCCGCGCGCACGGCGGCCCGGCAGGCAGGCAGATCCGCGATCCCCGGCTCGGCGACCACCAATACCTCGGGATTGACCACGTCGAACAACAGCGCTGCCGCCCGGCCGATCGTGCGGGCCCGGCCGAGCAGGACGTCGAGCGCGACCGGATCGCCGGCGCCGGCGGCCTCAACCGCCTCCGCGATGGACGCTCGCCCGGCGCGAGCGGTGACCGCCCATTCGGCGGCATCCGCTTCGAAACAGCCGGACCGTCCGCAAGCACAGCGCGTGCCCGGCGAGCCGAGCGGAAGGTGCGCGACGGTGCCGGCCGCCGAGCCCGGGCCGCGATACAGCCGTCCGCCGGAAACGATCGCGGCGTCGACCACGTTGCCGACGAACAGGTGCACCAGCGAACCGCCGCCGCGGGCGGCGCCGAACATGGCCTCCGCCGAGGCCAGCGCGCGGGCGTGCCCGTCGACCCGGGTGGGCAGGCCGGACAGTTCCGCCAGGATCGGCCCGGCGGGCACGTCGTACCAGCCGAGCGAAGAATGCTCGACGAGCACGCCGGCGTCCGGGTCGACCCAGCCGCCGCTGGCCACGCCGAGCCCCACCGGGACGCGGCCTTTCTGGTGGTGCTGCCGGAATTCCCGGAGCCGAGCCGCCGTCCCGACAAGGATCCGCTCGGGTTCGCCGCCGGGGTGCGGCACCTGTTCCGAGGCGAGGACGCGGCCTCGCAGGTCCAGTGCGGCGAGGGTGGCGAAGTGGTGCGCGATGTGCACGCCGAACACCACGTGCCGGTCGGCGGCGATGTCGAGTTCGGTCCGAGGCCGCCCGGCCCGGCGGTCCGGTGGCCGGGCCGCCGGGCGCGTGACGAGGAGGCCGAGGTCGGCGAGGCTCGCGCACTGCCTGCTGATC
The DNA here is from genome assembly GCF_042754125.1 of Amycolatopsis sp. NPDC059235. NCBI lineage: Bacteria > Bacillati > Actinomycetota > Actinomycetes > Pseudonocardiales > Pseudonocardiaceae > Amycolatopsis > Amycolatopsis sp. NPDC059235. The sequence goes on along the minus strand of NZ_JBHZAG010000019.1, from coordinate 78,555 downwards.
CCGGCCGGGCTGATTCCGGTCAGTTCCGCGATCGCGTCGCGGGCCAGCGGGCCGTGCGCGAGCACGGTCCGGAGCACGGCCGCGGCCGAGGTGATGCCGTGGTCGCGCGCGAGAACACCCGTCGTCATCGATCAGCTCCCGGCTCGCTCCTCACGGACCGCGCCAACGCTGGTCTCACCGGTCAGCTCGTGATCGGGTCCGCGCCCGGGCGCAGCGGCGGGCCGATCGCCAGGCTGGGAGCCGGCGCGCGGCCCTTTCCCCATCCGAGCCGTTCCCGGTAGCTGCCCAGCAAACCGCCGTCCGTCAGCAGGTCGGCGTCCTTCGCCATCGCCCCCTCCGGTTCCGGCGACGTCCGCGGCGAGACGAACAACGCGTCGACCGGGCAGTTCGCCTCGCAGTGGAAGCACGTCTGGCAGTCGTCGTGCCTGCTGATCACCGGGATGCCGTCGGCTCCGCGGTCGAAAACGTTGGTCGGGCAGACTGTGATGCATTTGTCGCAGGCGATGCAGCGCTCCGCGGACACCAGTTCGATCACGACGCCGCCTCCACGACTGTCCTTTCCGGACGGACCCAGACTGTGTCGAGACCACCGGTGTGCAGGCGATGCCGCTGACCAGGGTCCTGCGCGGGGAAATCGAGCCGCTTCGCCATCCCCCGCGTTTCGGTGCGGGCGAGCGCCGACCGGTACATCCACCGGGCGTGCGCGGCCATCGCCGCCGCTTGCCGGGTGCGGACGGACAGTTCGCCGGTGCCGCCCAGCGACGCTCGCAGCCGGGTCCAGACGTCGTCGAGCGAGGCGAGCGCCGGGGTCAGCACATTCCCGTGCCGCAGGTAATTCTTGTCGTAGGGCAGGACTTCGCGCTGGACCGCGGCGATCACTTCGCGGTGGTCTCCGTCGGCGCGCCCGCCCGACCGAAGCCCGGCCTCGCCGAGCGCGAGCGTCCGGCGGTTGTGCGCACGGGATCCGAGCGACCGAGCGTAGCGGGCGGCTCCCCGTCCGGCCCAGGAGCCCGACGACATCGCCCAGGCCGCGTTGTGGCTGCCGCCGCCGGTGAAACCGCCGCAGATCAGTTCGCGGGTAGCCGCGTCGCCCGCCGCGTACAGGCCCGGAACCGTAGTGGCGCAGTCGTCCGAGACGATCCGGATGCCGCCGGTTCCGCGGACCGTGCCCTCGGCGATCAGGGTGATCGGGAACTTCTCGGTGAACGGGTCGATGCCCATCCGATCGAAGGCGAGAAAGAAGTTCGGCTGGGCCAGCCGCATCGCCGCGCGGGACTGTTCGTCGGCGCGGTCCAGGCGGCAGTACACCTTGCCGCGCAACAGTTCCCGCGCGATCGGCGAGCGCCGGACACCGCTGGCTCCCTCGAGCACGCTGCCGTCGGCCCGGAAGAAGGTGGCGAAATGGTAGAACGCGGTTTTGGTGACCGACGTGCCTTCCGGAGCGATGCCGTAGGCGTTGGAGAACTCCATGCCGGACAGCTCGGCCCCGGCTTCGGCGGCGAACAGCGCGCCGTCCCCGGTGTTGACGTCGCAGCCCAGCGCCTTGGACAGGAACGCGCAGCCGCCGGTGGCCAGCACGACCGCGCCGGCCCGCACCCGGTAGTCCTGCCTGCCCTGGCGCTGGTAGCCGGCCGCGCCCGCCACCGCGCCGGAGGGATCGGCGAGCAGTTCGGTCACCGGGCTGTGGTCGAGGATCCGCACCCCGGCGCGCCGGACGAGTGCCCGCATGCGGCGCAGGTATTCCGGGCCGTGGAGGCCGTTGCGGAGCTGGCGTCCGTCCGGGCCGACGGGGAACGGGAACCGGGCCGAGACCGCGAGTTCGTTGACCCGTTCGTAGGTCTCGTCCAGCACCCGCGCCGCCCATCGCCGGTCGGCGAGCCTGCCGCCGAGTTCCTCGCGCGAATCCATCGCCGCCTCCCGCGCGGCCGGGTCCGGGGGCACGTACCAGACGCCGGTGCCCGCGGCGGCCGTCGCGCCGCTGGTTCCGCAGTAGCCTTTGTCCGCCAGTACGACCTCCGCGCCGTCGCGGGCCGCGTGCAAAGCCGCCCACGTCGCGGCCGGGCCGCCGCCCGCCACGAACACATCGGCGGTCAACTCGAGCGTTTCCATCAGACGATCCCTTCCGTGCGCCAGGACGTGAACCGCCGTTCGACGGTCACGAGCAGCTGGTTGAACGCGACGCCGAGAACGGAGATCGCGACGATTCCGGCGTACATCTGTGGGATGGCGAAGTTGTACTGCGAGAAGTTGATCAGGTAGCCGAGCCCGGCCTTGGCGCCGACCATCTCCGCGGCGATCACGACGACGATCGCCGCCGCCCCGGCGAGCCGGATGCCGGTGAAGATCGTCGGCACCGACGCGGGCAGCACCACCCGGGCGAACAGCCGCGGCGCCGAAAGGTCCAGCGAGCGCGCCAGTTTGAGCAGGGTCGGGTCGACGGAGCGGACCGCGCTGATGGTGTTCAGCAGGATCGGCCAGGTGCAGGCGTAGAAGACGATGGCGATCTTCGACGTCTCGCCGATGCCGAGGATCAGCACGAACACCGGCAGCAGCGCCAGCGCCGCGGTGTTGAGGAACACCTGCACCAGCGGGGTCAGCACGTCCGAAACCGGTTTGTACCAGCCGATCAGCACGCCGAGCGGCACCGCGGTCACGACGGCGAAGGCGAATCCGGCCAGCGACCGGGTGAGGCTGGCCCCGGCGTTGGAGGCGAGCTGCCCGTTGCCCGCCAGATCAGCCAGCGCGCCGAGGACGGTGTGGAACGGCGGCAGGAAAACCGGGTCCACCAGACCGGCGCGCGGGGCGATCTCCCACGCCGCGAGCAGCAGGATCAGCGCGATGCTCTTCACGAAGGCCGCTTGGAACCGGCCGCGTCCAGCTCGCGGGCGGGGTGCTGCGGGCTCCGTCCGCTCGGTTCTCGTGGTCTCCGGGACAGTGGTGACGCTCATGCTCCGACGGCCTCCTTCTCCAGTTCGTGCGCCCGGGCCACCTCGTCGTGCAGCAGTTCCCAGATCGCGTGCCGGTACCGGGCGAACTCGCCGGTCGAGCGGACGTCCGCCACCTCGTCGCGCCTCGGCAGGTCGATGTCGACCACGCTCTTCACCCGCCCCGGCCGCGACGTCAGGACCACGACGCGCTGTCCCAAGTAGACGGCCTCGTCGATGCTGTGGGTGATGAACAGGACGGTTTTCCCAGTACGCCGCCAAATCCGCAGCAACTCGTCCTGCAGCGACTCCCGGGCCTGGGCGTCCAGCGCGGCGAACGGCTCGTCCATCAGCAGCACGTCCGGGTCGTAGGCGAGGCTGCGCGCGATGGCGACGCGCTGTTTCATGCCGCCGGACAGCTCGTGCGGATGCCGGTCGGCGAACTCCAGCAGGCCGACGAGATCGAGGTACTCCCTCGCCCGCCGCGCCCGGTCGGCCCGCCGCACGCCGGTCGCCTCCAGGCCGAATTCGACGTTGCCCCGCGCGGTGCGCCACGGCAGCAACGCGTACTGCTGGAACACGATTCCCCGGTCCCGGCCAGGCCCTCGCACCGGCGTTCCGTCGAGCTGGATCAGGCCGGTGTCCGGTTCGGCGAGCCCGCCGAGCAGGTCGAGAAGAGTCGATTTGCCGCAGCCGCTCGGCCCGACGATCACCGCGAACTCGCCCGCGCCGATCTCCAGGTCGATCCCGGCCAGCGCGGTCAGTTCGCCGCCGGATCCCCGGGCTGGGAAGGTTTTGCCGACATCGGCGAGCCTGATTCCGCTGTGCACCCCGCTCATCACTGGCCCTTCGCGTACGAGTTGAACTTGTTGGTGTAGAGGTCGCCCGCTTTGACCGAACCCGGCCGGATGTCGCCGCGCCCGCCCAGCCAGTCGATCCAGAGCTGCAGTTCCTTGTCGGTGATCACGCCGCCGTTGTCCGCGACTCCCCAGGAATTCCAGTACTTCAGCGGGTCGGTGTCTTCGTTCCGGTTGCGGCCCTTGACGATCTTCGTGAAGCGTTCGATGACCTTCTCGCGCGGCGTGGTCTTGCTCCATTCGATGGCCTTGGCCACTCCGCTGACGAACGTGCGCACGGTGTCCGGATTGCGTTCGATGAAAACCTTTCGCAGCACGTAGGTTCCGGCGGTGAACGCGCCGAGCAGCTGGTAATCGGTGAACAACGGCCGGATGCCGCCGCGCGCGAGCGCCTTGTCGCGCAGGATGCCGTCCAGCACGGCCACCTCGATGTTGCCTTGGCGCAGCGATTGTTCGGTGTTCACCGGGGGCAGCGCGACCGGCTCCGCCTTGGCGATGTCCTCTTTGGACAGTCCGCTGCGCTGGAGGTAGATGTCGAGCATCGCCTCGGAGTGCGCGCCGAGGGTGTTCATGCCGATCTTCTTGCCCGCCAGGTCGTGCGGGCCGCGGATCGGGCTGTTTTCCAGCACGTAGAAACCGTTGAACTCCAGCTTGTCCACGCCGTAGTAGCCGAGCACCGAGGTGATCGGGGCCCCGGCCGCGGCGAGTTTGACGACCGCTCCGTTGAACGCGCCGCCGAAGTCCACCTGGCCGGTCGCCGCGGACTGGATGTCCTGCGGCCCGCTGATCGTGTCGCCCACCCACTGCAGCGTCACGTCGCCGAGGTAGCCCAGGTCGGCGGCCAGTTCGGGCGGCGTGACCTGGCCCGCCCAGCCCTGGTAGCGCAGGGTTTTCGTGGTGCCGCCGCTCGCCGCGGCGCAGCCGGCCGCCGTCGCCGCGAGGCCCGCGAGGGCAAGTCCCAGAAAGTTCCTTCGGCTCGTGGTCACGGTGGCACGTCCTTTTTTCGAACAGGGGAAAAGGGAGCACGGAATGGCCGGAAGCGGCGTGCGGATCAGGCTGGCAGCAGGCTTTCCGGCAGGCAACGACGTCCCACATCCCGGACTCGCGGCGGCTGCCCGGATTCTGGGACGAATTCGGTTCACCCTGAACGCAATCTTGCTTTCCGGGCTCGCGCCCGCCCAGTCTTGAAGGCAGCCGAGCACACCGAATGGGAGTACCTGATGACCCTCGCCGACGCAGTGGACACGCGCCTCGCCGTGCACAAGACCGGAGCCGCCGTCGGCGCCCGGATCGACGGAATCCGGCTCGGCGGCGATCTGCCCGCCGACACCGTCGCGCAGATCCGCGACGCCTTGCTCGCGAACAAAGTGATCTTTTTCCGCGAGCAGCACCACCTCGACGACGAAGGGCAGCAAGCGTTCGCCCGGCTGCTCGGCGAGCTCACCCAGCCGCATCCGACGGTCCGCAGCACCGGGCTGGGGAACATCCTGCCGATCGACGCCCAGCACGGGAAAGCCAACAGCTGGCATTCCGACGTCACGTTCGTGGACCGGGTCCCGGCGATCAGCGTGCTGCGAGCGGTCACCCTCCCCGCATACGGCGGCAGCACGACGTGGGCGAACACCGCGAACGCGTACGCCAAGCTGCCCGCGTCGCTGCAGGCGCTGGCGGAACGGTTGTGGGCGGTGCACACCAACGCCCACGACTACGCCGGCCGTGCGGACGAATACCGCGTCGGCGGGGTCGATGTGAAAGAACAGTCCTATCGGGACGAATTCCGGTCCGAGGTCTACGAAACCGAACATCCGGTCGTCCGCGTCCACCCGGAAACCGGCGAGCGGGTCCTGCTGCTGGGACATTTCGTCAAGCAGCTGGTCGGCTTGTCGAGCACCGAATCGGCGGCGATCTTCGAGCTGCTGCAGGCCCGCGTCACCCGGCTGGAGAACACCGTGCGCTGGCAATGGGCGCCCGGCGACGTGGCGATCTGGGACAACCGCGCCACACAGCATTACGGAGTCGCGGACTACGACGATCTCCCTCGCCGCCTGCACCGGGTGACGGTGTCCGGCGATGTGCCGGTCAGCGTTGACGGGGTCCGCAGCACCGCGCGGCTCGGCAACGCTGCGGAATACTCGCCACTGGCCTGAACACGCGTCCGGCCGTGCTGCGGTTCAGCACGGCCGGACGTATCGTTTTCAGCCCAGCCGCGGGAAAGGGCGGCCATGCCGCGCCCGGTCCAGCCCGCCACGCTCGGGGCGGTGAGCGACAGTACGCTCGAGGCGACGCCGTTGGCGTCCACGGCGACAGTGTCCAGCCCGACGGATCGCCGCCGTGCTGTGCGAGGGCCTTGCCCCAGAGCGGAGGGACCAGGTGAGTGTGATTCCCCTCCCCCGGAGTCTTTGCTGATGGCGCGCGACCCTCGGCTCACGCAACTCGGAGCGTTCCTGCACGCCCGCCGCGACGAAGCCCCGCCGCCCGCCTCCGCCGATCCTGGACGGCGGCAGGTTCCCGGTCTGCGCCGCGCCGAGGTCGCCGCTCGTGCGTTCGTCAGCGACGAGTACTACACCAGGATCGAGCAGGGCCGGGTCCTGCCCAGCGCCGACGTGGTCCGCCGCGTCGCCGCCGCACTCGAACTGGACGACGACCAGACCCGCTACGCGCTCGATCTTCTGGCCGACCCCGTCGCCCCGCCGGAGAATCCCGAACCGAGCGATCCGCTGCGCCGCCTGGTCGACCGGATGGGCGACGTACCCGCCCTCCTCGTCGGACCGGCCACCTTGATCCTCGCCTGGAACACCGCCGCCGCCCGCCTGCTCACCGACTTCGGCGCCATCCCGCCGGAGCAACGCCGCTTCGTCCAGATGGTGTTCACCGACCCTGTCCTGCAAAGCCGGTTCACCGACCTGGAAGCCATGCAGCGCACCGTGATCGGCATCGTCCGCGCCAGCACCCCGGCAGGCCCGCCTACCGGAGACTGGATCGACGACCTGCTCCGCACCAACTCTGACTTCGAAACCCTGTGGGAACGCAACGACGTCGTCCGCCCGCACACCAGCATCCGCGTCCGGCTCCGCCTGCCCGACGGAACCGAGGAAACTCGGGACCAGGTAGTGCTCCAGGTCGTCGACGACCCTCATCAGCGACTGATCACGCTCGTCCCCGCCGAGTAAGGAGCAGTCAGCGACCACAGGGCCGTCTCATCGACCGGCACCGCATCCACGCCTTCGTCGCCCCATCGCGCGCCCTCGTCGCAATCCGCCCACAGCAGCCGGGTTCGCCAATGCAGTGCGGCCTCGTACGTGATGCCCATCGCGCCGTGCAACTGGTGCGCGGTTTGGGCGATGCGCGGGGCCACCGTCGCGGAGACCTCGCGCGCCGTAGCCAGCGCGAAGGCAAGGGCGCGGTCGTCGCCGGAAAGGCGGGACCTGGCCTCGTGCGTGACCGTTTCCAGTTGCCGGACATCGACTTTCAGCTGTCCCAGCGTGGTCCGCACCGCCGGGATGGCGGTCAGCGGCTTGCCGAACTGGACGCGGTCGGTGACGTACCGCCGGGCCTCGCCCACCGCGCCCTGGGCCGCACCGAGCATCTCCTGGAGCCGGAGGACTTCGGACAGCGCGGCGAGCCGCAACGGGATTTCGGTCGGCGGCACCAGAGAATACGGCCGGTCCGCGAGATCTCGTCCGGCTTCCTCGAACGCGCTGCCGTCCGCGATCGGCGCCCAGATTCCTTGTGCGGCAGGGTGTACGGCGATCGCGTCCACTGTGGACAGCGGAGTCCCGGCCGCAGCGCGGGCGACCAGCGTCTGGCGGAGCGGGAGCGCGATCCCGCCGCGGCCGAGGGCGGTGACCGCGCCGCAGGCCGCATCGATGAGGTCCTCCCCCGGCGCGTCGGCGCGGAGGTCGTCCAGGATGGCGGTCCAGCCGAGCCCGGCGGCGATCCGCCACTGCTCGCGCAGGTCGCCGGGGCGTTCCCAGCCCGCGATCACCTCGCTGACCGAGGCGTCCAGGTCGGCTTCCAGGGTGGGTGTGGTCATCAGTTGTCCCTAGCGATCATCGACAGCATGACGGGGGCCGCGCCGCCCCGCAGGCCGGAAGCGGGGGCGGCGGCGAGGGCTTGGTCGTAGAGCGCGCGGACCTCCGGGGCGGCTCGCGGCATGAGCGGCCGCGCCCAGTCGATGACGCTGAGCTCGAACTCGTGGCCGAGGTATTTGCTCGTCGCGGCGGGCACGACCGGGGAGCCGCCCGCGTCGAGCACCTGCGCGGTCTCCAGCACCCAGGCTCGCAGGATCTGCAACCGAGCGGCCAGTGCGCGCAGTTCACGCCGGGCGGTGTCGTCGACGAGTCCAGCGGCGAGCACGGCGGACAGCAGCGGATAAGTCGAGAGGAACCGCTCCGGGCCTCCCCGTTCGAACGCGAGCTGCCCCACGACCTGCCGCCAGCCCTCTCCGACGCGGCCGATCGCCCACCTGCCCGGAACGGCCACCTCGTCCAGGACGACCTCGTTGAAGTGGTGCTCGCCGCGCAGGTCCAGGATCGGCGTGACGGAGATCCCCGGGGAATCCAGCGCCACGACGAACTCGGTGAGCCCGTCGTGGCGGTCGGCCTCGCGGGAGGTGCGGGCCAGGACGTACAGGTGGCTCGCCCGGTGCGCGCCGCTGGTCCAGATCTTGCGCCCGGTGATGCGCCAGCCGTCGCCGTCCCGGACGGCGGACGTGCGCAGCGACGCCAGGTCCGAACCCGCGTCCGGCTCGCTCATCCCCAGCGCGAAGGTGTATTCGGCGCGTGCCAGCGGCGGGCAGAATTCCTCCTGCAGTTCGGGGCTGCCGTGCCGGAGCAGGGTCGGGCCGATCTGCCGTTCTCCCACCCAGTGCGCGGCCAGCGGAGCACCGGCGCGCAGCAGTTCCTCGGTGACGGCGAGCCGGTCGACGGCGGTGCCGCCTCCGCCGCCGAGGCGTTCCGGCCACGAGACGGCCAGCAGCCCGGCTTTGCCGAGTTCGCGGCTGAAGTCCAGGTCATAGGAGCCCGCCCAGGAATCGCAGCGCGGCGTGAACGGATGGGCGGCGAGGAAATCCCGGACGCGGCGGCGAAGGTCTTCGGTCATCTGGCTCACTCTCCGAGGTACTGCGCCGGGCGCTTGCCGACGAACGCCGCGAGCGCTTCGGCGGAGTCGGCGGTCGCCTGGACGACGGCTTGGTGCGAGGCGATCAGGTCAAGCGAGGTCCGCAGGTCCGCGTGTTCTCCCGCCCGCACCGCGCGTTTGATCAGCTCGACGGCGACCGGCGGCCGGGACGCCAGTGTCGCGGCGAATTCCCGGGCCCGCGCCGGAAGCTCGTCGTGCGGGCAGGTCTCGTCCGCCAGCCCCCAGGCCAGCGCCTGGTCCGCGTCGACGAACTCGCCGGTCCACAGCAGCCGCAGCGCTCGCGACCGGCCGACGATCCGCGGCAGGTAATGGCAGCCGCCGTCGCCGGGGACGAGACCGACCCGCACGTACCCTTCCGAAAACCGGGCGCGCTCGGAGGCGATCCGGTAATCGCACATCAGGGCCATGTCCATGCCGGCGCCGACCGCCGCCCCGTTGAGGGCGGCGATCAGCGGTTTGGCGAGGTCTTCCGCGGCCATGGCCACCGGGTGCACGTGCTCGGTCATCAGCCGCCTGCTGCCCAGCGGGGTGCGAGGCTGGCCGAGGTCACCGAGATCGGCGCCGGCGCAGAAAGCGTCGCCGGTGCCGGTGACGACGACGGCGCGAACCTGGTCGTCTGCTTGGAAAGCGCGGTACGCCTCGGCCCAGGCACGCAGCATTTCGCCGGTGAAGGCGTTCTTCTGCCGCGGCCGGTCCAGGACGATCCAGCCGACGTGGTCCTCGACGCGGACGTCGAGGCCGGGTGTGGAAGTCATCGCGACTCCTTCCTGATGGTGAAACGGGTTGCCGCCCAAACCGGGCTTCGGCGTTCGAGAAAGGACGCGATCCCTTCCCTTGCTTCGGCGCTGTCGCCGAGCCGCGCGGCGAGTGCGGCCAGCTCGCTCGCGTGGGTGCCGAAGAACTGTCGCGCGGCTGTCGTGGTCAGGTGCTTGGCGGCGGCGAGTGCTCCGGGTGCGGCGGAGCGCAGCCCTGCGAGCACCGGTTCGAGCGCCTCGTCAACGTCGTCGGCGGCGAGCGTGATCAGGCCGATGCGCGCGGCCTCGGCGGCGTCGAAGCGTTCTCCGGTGAGGTAATAGCGAGAGGCGGCGCGCGAATCGAGGCGCGGGAGAACCGTGGTCGACAAGACGGCCGGGGCCAGCCCGATGCGCACCTCGGTGAACGCGAAGCTCGCGGCCGGGCTCGCCGCGACGATGTCGCACGCGCCGAGCAGCCCGAGCCCTCCTGCCCTGGCGTGCCCGGCCACGCGAGCGACCACGGGTTTCGGCATCTCGACGACCGTGCGCAGCAGGTTCGTCAACTGCTCGGAGGTGAGACCCGTGCCCGCGCGGGCTTCGGCCAGATCGATACCTGAGCAGAAGGTCTCGCCGGTGTGGGTGAGCAGTACCGCGCGGACGGCCGGATCCTCAGCCGCGCGGCTCAAGTGCGCGGTGAGTTCGCCGACCAGCTTGACCGACAGGGCGTTGCGATTGTGCGGCGAGTCGAGGACAAGGGTGGCGATTCCATCTTCGTCGGTACGCTTCATGCGGCACTGACGCTTTCCGGTGAGAGCGTGGGCAGCCGCCGCTGGTCTCGCTCCGGATTGATCAGCACTGTGCCCATGACCGCTCCCACCAGCAACAGCGCGCCGCACACCCCGAACCCCGCCGCATAACCGTTTCGCGCGGTGAGGAAGCCGCCCATCACCAACGGCGCGAACACCCCGGCCGAGGTGGCGACAGCAGTCGTCGCGGCGGTCACAGCAAGGCGGCGCTCCGGCGGGACCAGTTCTCCGATGAGCAGCCACACCATCGGATAGAACGCGCTCGGCAGTCCGAACGCGACCGTGATCAGCACGATCGCCGTCACCTTTTCCGTATGTGGAAAGAGAATCATCGCGGCCCCGGAGACTGCGAGCAGCGCCATCCCAGGCAGGCAGTACGCGCGCCAGCTGCCCGCTCCCCGGCGGCGGAACCTCGTGGAAACCGCGCCCATCACCACGATCACGACGGTCGCGAACAAGGACGGCAGCGCGGAAAGAGTGCCCGCCTGCTGAGGCCCGATCCCGAGCTCGGAAGACAGGTAACGGGGCAGGAAACCCAATGCGGTGGTGGTCGCCCAGAAAGCGACGAAGCCCGCGAGGACCGCGCCAAGCACCGTTCCCGACCGGAAAAACACCCGGTACGGCACCGGTTCGCGGCTCGCGCCGGAGGGCACAGCCGACTTGGCGTACGGACCGTCGTTCGCGAACAGCAGCCACGCCGCCGCCCACACCACCGAAAGCGCGAACAGCACGCCGAACGCCGTCCGGTAGCCGAAGTCCGCGATGATCCAGCTGAGCAGCGGCGCGCTCGCCACGACGCCGAGTGTCGGTCCAATGTGGACCAAAGCGTTGGGAAGGGCCCGGTCGCGCGTGGGGAACCAGCCGTAGACGGTGTGCGTCGCGGCGGGCACCGCGGGCCCTTCCGCCGCGCCGAGCGCGATCCGCGAAGCGATCAAGGCACCGAAGCCGAGCCCGGCGGCCATCGGCAGCGCGGTCAGTCCCCAGATCAGAGCGAGCACAGCCATCACCCGGGTCGTGCGGCGTTTCGCGGCGGCGAACCCGACGACGATGCCGGAAACGCTGAACAGGAAATAGAAACTGGACTGCACGAGGGCGTAGTGCTCCTCGCCGAGGCCGAGATCTTTCATGATCGGCACAGCGGCAAGCCCGACCACTGTCTTGTCCGCGTAATTGATCAGCAGGAACAGCAGCACGAGCGCGGTGACGGCCCACGCCCTGCCTGGACGCGGGACGAGGGGTTCGGACGGTGCCATGGGTTCTCCTCGGGACGACGGCGTTGTCGTTAGGTCCGGTTCAGTCGAGGCAGGAAGGGTCGAAGCCCGCTTCGGCCAGCACCTGCGCGGTGTCCGCGCCGACGGGCGGGAAGTGCCGGTAGATCCCGGGCGGGGTGCGGGAGTAGCGCACCGGCGGGGCCACGAGACGGCAGGCACCCTCGGTCGGGTGCTGCACCGTCTGGACGAGACCGCCTTGCCGGGCGTACTCGCTCTCGGCCGCCTCCTGGAGGCTGTACACGGGATGCGCGGGAATGCTGACGCGGTCGCAGAACTCCTGCCACTGCGCGGAAGTGAACTGCGGGGTGAGTTCGCGGACCTGGCCGTACAGGTCGTCGGCGTGCGCGACGCGGGCCGGCATGGTCGCGAAGCGCGGGTCGGCGGAAAGCTCGGGACGGCCCGCGTGGGCGAAGAAGTCGCGCCAGTTGCGGTCGTTGTAGGGCAGGATGCACATCCATCCATCCGCCGTGCGGCACGCCCGCCGCTGCTTGCTCAGCACGCGCGGGTAGCCGTAGCCGGGCTCCTCCACCGGTTCCAGCGAGGCTCCGGCGAGGTGCTCGACGAGGTTGAACGCGATCATGGTGTCGGCCATCGGCACCTCGACGTGCTGGCCCTCGCCGGTGCGGTCGCGGTGGCGCAGCGCGGCCAGCACGGACTGGACGATGAACAGGCCGCACACCTTGTCCGCCAGCACGGTCGGCACGTAATAGGCCTCGCCGGTGACCTGTTCGTTCAGCCAGACCAGACCGGAGGCCGCCTGGAGGATGTCGTCGTAGGCGGCGTTGTCGCCGAGCGCGGAATCGCTCCGGAAACCCTGCGCGCTCACGTAGACGAGCCCGGGAAAGCCGTCCGCCAGGTCGTCGTAGGCCAGCCCGAGCCTGCGCAGCGCGCCCGGCCGGACGTTGGTGATGAACGCGTCGGCGGTCGCCAGCAGCGCGAGCAGCGCGTCCCGCCCGGCCCCGGTCTTCAGGTCGAGGCACACGCTGCGCTTGTTGCGGTTGAAGTTCAGCGCCGCGCCCGCCATCCCGGGGTGCCGGCGCGGCTCGAAGTGCCGGGTCGGATCCCCGCCCGGCGCCTCGACCTTGACCACGTCCGCGCCGAGGTCGGCCAGCTGCGCGCCCGCGTACGGGCCCATGATCACGGTGGCCAGCTCGACGACTCGCAATCCGGTCAGCGGGCCGGTGGGCGTCCCGTCCATCGCTCGTACCTCCTGTGTCCTCGGCAGCTGGACCCAGTCAAGACGAGGTCATTCATCTGCCGCCAATACTTCTTGGCCCGTTATCCATATGCTTGGGGATATGGATCTGACGACTCGCCTGCTGGAGCAGTTCGTCGTGCTGGCCGAGGAGGAGCACTTCGGCCGGGCCGCCGAACGCCTTTCGATGAGCCAGCCGCCGCTGAGCCAGGCGATCCAGCGCCTCGAACGCGGCCTCGGCGTGCGGCTGCTGGAACGCAGCACCCGCGCCGTGCGGCTGACCGCGGCCGGCGCGGCGTTCGCCCGCGACGCCCGGCATCTGCTCGAAGCCCAGCAGGCCGCCGTCGGCCGCGCGCGGCGGATCGCCGACGGCGCCGAGGGAGAACTCCACCTCGGTTTCATCAGCGGCATCTCCTACACGTTCCTGCCGCGGGTGCTCCGGCTGACGCGGGACCGTTTTCCCGGGCTGCGCCTGCACCTGCACCAGAACACCTCGGCCGAACTGGCGTCGATGGTCCGGTCCGGCAGGCTCGACCTCGCCTTCGTGCGCGGCCCGCTCGCCGATCCGGACGGACTCGACCTGCGCACGGTGGCGGCCGAACGGCTCGCCGTCGCGCTGCCCGCCGGACATCCGCTAGCCGGGCGCACCGCTGTGGGACTGGCCGATCTCGCGGGCGAAAACTTCGCGCTGCCCTCGCTGACCGCACTGGCCGGACTCGCCGAACAGGTCGCCGCCGCCTGCCGCGCCGCCGGTTTCGCCCCGCGCGACGGCGCCCGGGCGGACAGCCTCCCCGGCTTGATCAGCCATGTCGCGGCGGGGAGTTGCGTGTGCCTGGTGCCCGAACAGGTGCCCGCCGGAGCGCTGCCCGGGGTGGTGTTCCGGACGCTCGAAGCCGCACACCGGGAGGGACCGGACGACGACCTGGCGCTGGCCATCGTCGCGATCGTCCGCGCGGGACAACGAGATCCCGCCGTGGAACGGGTTCTGGCACTGGCACGCGACGAACAAACCGACGCGGCACGAGAATCCACGCCCGGCTGATCACGTGTCCCGCCGTCCACAAAGGACAACAGGATCCCGCCGCACAACGGGCACTGGCTCTCGCACGCGACGAACGACCCGACCCGGCAACGGAATCCGAGTCCGGCCGACCCCGCGGTCGCTCAGAACAGCGTCGCGGGCTCGACCGGCTCCGGCTCCGGCAAGGCATCCACGTCAGGCGCCAGCGCCCGCACGTCGTCATGGAAGCGGCGGGCGAGCGCGGGTGCTTCGGCGTTGTCGGGAGTGTGCACGAAAACCGTCGGCGAACGACCCTCCCGCAGCCACCCCGCGACCACCTCGGTCCACGGCCGCCAACCCTCGACGGTCTCCTCCGCCGAGTCCCGGCCCAGGTAGCGGACGACCGGCCGGTCGGTCAGCGCGCGCGTCCGGCGCGGCAGCCGCGGTTTCTTGGCCCAGGCGTCCTGCTCCGCCTCGCTGGTCGGCGGGCTCTGGAAGAAAACCGTGGTGTCGAACGGCACCCACTCGGCGTCCGCGGCGCCGAGCGTCCCCTCCAGCAGCGACGTCGCGCTGGCGTCGGTGAAGAACTCGGGATGCCGCACCTCCACCGCACGCCGGAGATTCGCCGGAAGGCGGCGCAGGAAACGGCCGAGCGCCTCGACGTCCGAGGGGCCGAACGAGCCGGGCACCTGCGTCCACAGCACCGCCCGCTCGCCGAGGGGTTCGACCGCGTCCAGGAACGCCCGCATCTCGGTCTCGACTCCGGCGAAGCGGCGTTCGTGCGTGACAGTTTTGGGCACCTTCACCACGAACCGGAAGTCCGGGCCGGTCTGCTGCGCCCACGTCTCGACGGTGGCCCGGGCGGGAGTCGCGTAGAAGGTGGTGTTGCCTTCGACCGCGTTGCACCAGCCGGCGTAGGCCCGCAGGCGCTCCTTCGCGGTCAGCGACTGCGGCAGGAACCGCCCCGGCCACGCCTTGTGCGTCCACATCGCGCAGCCGACATGAAGACGTACCACTGTCGTCCGCTCCCCTCTCTCCTCAGGGGAAATTACTACCCGGGCGGCTATCCGTGGGCCCGGGGCCGGTAGTCGCCGTACTGCTGCCGACGGGCGGGACCCCGGCGGCGGAGCAGGTGCGCGGGCACGTAGTGGCTGACCGGCCGCGACCACTGGTCGTCGGCGGTGACCAGCTGATAGGTGACCCAGCCGAGCAGCCCGCCGTCCTCGCGGCGCGCCCATTCGAACAGCAGCCCGGGATGCTCCGTCTCGATCCGCAGCCCGGCGCGGTCGCGCGGCGCGAGGATCTCCGTGCCGAGCACGAGCAGCTTGCGCACGCCCACCCACACCGGAATCGGCGGATCGACTCTCCGCACGGTCGACGGCCACTCGCTCACCTCTGGCTCACCTGCTCGCTTCCCTGCTCCGGGCCGCCCGCGGTTCCCGGCGACCCGAAACGGGAGTCGAACATGTGTTCGCATGAAGTGTCAAATTGGACTGGGCAGCGGAGCGCGCCATGAGCTTCGGGCATCCGCCGCTTGTCCTGCGCAGCCGGGACTTCCGGAGAGGGGACGGTGTGCGCGACGGCACACGCCGGGCACCCTTCTGTCCATTGTGGACTCACCTGGCCGAGGCGCGGGCGAACGCGGCAGGACGACCGGAGTGCCGCTTTCCTCGCGAAACAGGCCGGACTGCCCGTCCGCGACGCGTCTCGTAGGGTGGAGGGTCTGGGATGTCCGGCCGCAAAGGGGGCCACGAAGGTGGAGGGCCAGCACCGGCAGCCGCTGTGGAAGGCACTCGCCGCCGCGCCCGACGAAGCAGGCCGCCGCGACAGCTGGGCGCAAGGAGTGTGCCTCGCCTGCGTGGAGACGATGGACCAGGTCGACGCCGCGATCCTGGCGCTGCGGGCGGGCCCGCGGTCGGAGGAGGTGCTGGGGGCGAGCGACGCCTGGGCGGCCCGGCTGGCGGAACTGGAGTACACCGCCGGGGAAGGCCCGGGGGCGGAGGCCTTCGACACCGGAAGCCCGGTGCTGGTCCCGGACCTGACCGCCGACCAGGTGCGCTGGCCCGGGTTCGCCCAGACCGCGCTCGCGGCGGGCCTCGGCGCGGCCTTCGCGTTCCCCCTGCAGTTCGGCGGCATCCGGCTCGGCACCCTCGAACTCGCCCGGCGCCGTCCCGGCGGGCTGACCAGCGCTGAGACGCGGGACGCCGCGCTCGCCGCCGACCTGGCCACCGCGGCGCTGCTGCGGCAGTCCCGCGAGGCCGAGCGCGCCGGGGTGGAATTCGCCCCGCGCACGGTGCTCTCCTACCAGGACGTGCACATCGCCACCGGCATGCTCTCCGCCCTGCTGCGGATCAGCCTCGACGACGCGTTCGCCCGCCTGCGCGCCCACGCCTACAGCACCAACCGGCCGCTCCTCGACGTGGCCCGGGACGTGCTGGAGCGCCGCATCACCCTTGAGGAGTCGTCCGAATGACCCATCCCACCGACGAGAACGCCGGCCGCCGGACGCCCGCCGGGCGCGTCGGCCTCCTGCCCGCGGACGCGCCCGCCGCGCTGGCCGCGATCACCTCCCGCCTGGTCGGCGCCTCGGACAACGCCGCGGTGCTGCGGCTGATCACCGAGGTCGGCACCGGGCTGCTCGGCGCGCGCGGCGCCGCGGTGCTGCTGAAGGACCCGGGCGGCGATCCCGCCGTCCTCGCGGCTTCGGACGAGTCCGCGCAGTTCGCGGAACTGCTGCGGACCGACGTGCGCCAGGGACCGTGCGTCGACTGCATCGCGACGGCGGCCGTGGTCGCGGTCCCCGATCTGACCCTCGAACGGGACCGCTGGCCGGGCTTCGCGACGGCGGCGCTGGCGGCCGGGTACCAGGCCGTGGTCGCGGTGCCGCTGCGGCTGGACGGCGAAGCGGTCGGCGGGTTCACCCTGCTGTTCGCCGCGCCGACCGAGCCGCAGCCGTGGCAGCTGTCGCTGGCGCAGGTGGTGTCGGACCTCGCGGTGCTGGCGCTGGTCCGGGAAACCGGCCCGCGGCGCGCGGACCGGCTGTTCGAGGCCACCCTCGCCTCGCTGAACGACCGGGTCCGGCACGACCAGGCGGTCGGGGTGGTCGCCGGCCTCCTCGGCACCGACCCGGACACGGCCCGCGCGCTGGTGAACGACTACGCGGCCCGGCACGACCGGCCGCTGCGCGACGTCGCCAGATCGCTGATCGACCGCACCCTCGACCCGGCCGACCTCACCGGCTGACACCGGGTCAGACCCAACCCCAGTACTCCGGATCCGCCCCGCTCTCGGCAGCGGCATCGGCAACCGCCGTCACCCGCGCCGCTTCCGCCCCCTCCCCGCCCGCACCGCGAGCCAAGACGCGCAACGCCTCGGCGGCATCACATCCCTGGTCGCACTGGACAACGCCGACCGCCTCGCCGATCGTCGTCCGTTCCGCCAGCGACGCGCTCAGCAGCCGGGCCGCCGCGGTGCACGCGGCCTCGTCGAGGCGCTGAGGGGACATCCCCCTACCGTCCTCTCCCGTTCCGGTGCGCGCCAGTACCCGGCGAGACCGGACGGGGCGACCCGCTGGCGTCCTGAATGCGAGGTCAGCGAACTTCGCGGAACGAGGCCGCGGATCGCCCCGAATTGATGAACCTTCGCCTCTATCGCGGGCCCGTGCGGGGGCGCACCATGGAGCCTGGCACCGACCGGACGCACTCCCCCGACTCCAGCGGGAAGCAACCATGCCGAATTCGCGGGTTCCCAGCCCCGCCGCCGTCGAGGCGGCGGTGGCGGCGGCACTTCTCGCCCCAGGCGCCTCCGACGCCCCGCTCTGGCAGTGGCGCATCGGCTACCGCACCCTCCACCTCTACGCGGAGCCGAGCCGGCGGCGAGCGGCCGACGATCCCGCCGGGCGATGGCAGACGCTCAGCAGCGGCGCGGCACTGCACCATCTCCGGATCGCTTTCGCCGGTCTCGGCTGGGCGTGCGCGGTGGACCGGTTGCCCTCGCCGGGCGAACCGGACCGGCTGGCCGTCGTGACGCCGCAGCCGGGCGAACCGGGTCCCGGCGAAGCCGCGCTGGCGACGTCGATCGCGCGGCGCCGCGAGGACTTGCGGCCGTGCGGCGGACGACCGGTGCCGTCCGACTGCCTTGGCCGGCTTTCGCACGCAGCCGCCCGCGAAGGCGCGGTCTTGCACCCGGTGGAAGACCGCGCAGTCCGCGGCTACCTCATGACCGCGGGCGGCGAAGGCACCAGGGTTCCCGCCCAAATGCGCCGCGAAGAGGCGTACGCACGCAGTGCGTCCCTCGTCGCTTCACAGGGTGTTCTCGTCCGCGCTGCCGCCGGGACGGCGGGAAACCGGCCGCCGCTCGCGCGAGGCGAAGCCGAACCTCGGAACGACGGGGCGTCGCTGCTCGTGCTCAGCACCCCGGGCGACGATCGCCTTGCCTGGCTGCGCGCCGGAGAGGCGCTGAGTTCGGTGCTGCTGACCGCGACGGGGTACGGATTGTCGTCCGGGCGGCTGAGCCGGACCGGGCCGCGGCTGCGCGAGACTCTCGCGGAACGCGTCACGCTCGGCCAAGCGCCGCAAGCGGTGTTGTGGGTGGGACGGCCGCCGGTCGGCGTGAAGCGACTGCAGCGGACGAGGTCGCAGGCGAGCGTCGACGACGTGCTCGAACCGCTTCAGGCGCCAGCGAAACATCGCTGCTGACCAGCCCCGGCGCGGTCGTCCACTTCCCAGGTCGTCCACTTCCCACTGTGCCGAATGGACGCCGCCCGCGCTCCGGTGCTTTAGAGTGGCACCGTGGCAGCGGAAACCGGGGAATATCGTGACGCCGCGCGCCCCGGGCGCCGGCCGGTCCTTTCCGATGTCGCGCGGCTGGCCGGGACCTCCACGGCGGTGGTCAGCTACGTCCTCAACGACGGGCCCCGTCCGGTGGCCGACAAGACGCGGCGCAAGGTCGAGGACGCCATCCGGCTGCTCGGCTACCGGCGCAATCCGCTCGCCGGGGCGTTGAGCGGCGGCCGGTCCAATTTGGTCGGACTGCTGGTGCCGGACACCGCGAACGGCTTCTACGGCGAGATGTCGCGCTGCCTCGAAGCGGAGGGCCGCCGCCGGGGATTGCTGACGCTGCTCGGCAATACCGCTTACCGGCCGGGGCTCGCCGACGAATACGGCGAGGCGTTCTCCGAACTGCGGCCGCGCGGGATTTTCGTGACGACCGGCGAAAAACCGCGGCTGGCGGCCGAAACACCGTGCGTGTTCCTGCAGTGGGCCGCACCGGACGACAGCTCGCCCAGCGTGGTGTTCAACGATTTCGACGGTGCGCGGCTCGTCACCGAGCACCTGCTCGGGCACGGGTACGAAGACATCTTTTGCGTGGCAGGCGAAATCGCGGTGGGACCGGCCGAAGGCCGCGAAGGCGGCTGGCGCGAGGCGATGGCGGACGCCGGCCTGCCCGCCGAGGGCAGGCTCGTCCGGACGTCCTTCGACAAGGTCGAGGCGGGCCGGGCGGTGCGCGACGTGCTGACGAGCGGCCGCCGGATCCGCGCCGTCTACGCGACCACCGACGAGCAGGCGCTGGTGACCATCCGGATCGCGCACAGCCTGGGGTTGCGCGTGCCGGAGGACCTCGCGGTCGTCGGCTTCGACGGGACGAGGGAAGCCCGCCTCGGCAACGTTCCGCTCACCACGGTGCACGTTCCGCTGGAGGAATTCGCGGTGCGCGCGTTCGACGCCTTGGCCGGCAAAGGCGACTCGTCGGTCGTGTTGGCCGGAGCCCTCAGCATCGGCGTCACGTGCGGCTGCGAACCCGGCACTGCCGAGCAGGCCGTCCACGCCGGAGCGGCCGCCAGCGGATAACCGCCCCGCCACGGAGAAACCCGCGACGGGGCCGTTCGCTACCGCGCGAGAGTGTTGTGCTCGTCCGAGGCGTACTCCGGATTCAGCGACAGCGCGCTGAACCGGAACGGCCGGTCCACCCGGGTGAACCCGAGCGGGCAATGCCGGGTGCCCGCGGGCAGATACACCGAACCGCTCGTGGTGATCACGTGCCGGACGCCCTCGACGTCAAGGTAGATTTCCGCGCCTAGGTCGTCGGGGTCCTCCGGATTGTTCCCGTGCCAGATCAGGACCTCGTCGTAGTCGTGCTGGTGCTCCTTCACCCACTGCACCGGAGTGTCGCATGCGCCGATCCACGTGTAGGTGAGGTGGATCTTGCTCTCCGGCACCTCCTTCGCGCGCATGAGGGCGAGCGATTCGCCGACATTGGGCGGTTCGACGACGCCCGCCGCCGCGCCCTCGTTGACGAGGTCGTCGAGACAGTTGGGCATTTTCCTCACGAACAGGCGCTCGTACGGACTGGTCATGCGGCTGCTTCCTCCTCTGCTCCCGGGACGGGCCGAGCCGGCCGCAGCACACTCTAAACGATTAGCTTCTCCACTTGTAGACTCTTCCCTCGCGCCGGAACTGGCCGTACCCTGTGGCGACGCCTGGCAGATCTAACGGTTTAGATTTCTGGCTTCCCTGGAGGTTCCCAGTGTCGCGCGGACCCCGATGCCTGCCCGTTCTCCTGCTCGCCGCCGCGCTGCTCGCCGGCTGCGGCCGTCCGGACGACGCGGACGACCCAGCCGGCGCCGGCACGCTCCGCATCTCCGTCTCGACCGACGCGGGCGAGGTCCTCAACCCCTACGCCAGCAACCAGGGCCCGATCCAGGAGCTGCGCAGTTCCCTGGTCTTCGAGGGGCTCACCGCGCTCGGCCCGGAGGGCAGGACCGAATGGCGGCTGGCGACCGGCATGGCGCCGAACGCCGACCGGACACAGTGGACGATCACCCTGCGCCCCGGCGTGAAGTTCAGCGACGGCACCGAGTTCACCTCGGCCGACGTCGTCTCGAGCATCAAGTACCTGCGCGATCCCGCGCACGCCGCGCAGGGCCTGGCGCTGATCCAGATGATCGACCCCGCCTCGATCCAGGCCGTGGACAAGCTGACCGTCCGAGTAGGGCTGACCGAGCCGTTCAGCCCGTTCAAGGACATCTGGACGAGCGTGCTGCTGCCGATGACCAAAACCGGGTCGGCCCCGGCGAAGCCGATCGGCACCGGGCCGTTCGCGGTCAAGTCGTTCGCCGCGGGCCGGGAGTCCACAGTGGAGCGGTTCGACGGCTACTGGGGCAGGAAACCGAAGCTCGCCGCCGTGCAGCTGATCGAGTACCAGAGCCAGCAGGCGCAGGCGAACGCGCTGCTGTCCGGCCGGGTCGACATCGCGTCGAACACGACGCCGACGATCGCGAAGTCTCTTGTCGGCCGCGGCGGCATCCAGTTGCTCGACAGCAAAGGCACCTTCAGCCTGCAGATCGGACTCGACACGGCCGTCGCGCCCTTCCGCGACGTCCGGGTGCGCCAGGCTTTGCGGCTGCTGGTCGACCGGCAGCAAATCGTGTCCAACGTCTTCAGCGGCTACGCCCGGATCGCGAACGACTACGAGACGACCACGCCGCAGTGCGCCGCGCCGAACCTCCCTCAGCGGGCTCCGGACATCGCCGCCGCGAAACGGCTGCTGGCCGAGGCCGGGCAAAGCGATCTGTCGTTCGCGATCACCACCGACGGCCTGCTGCCCGGCATGTCGGAGCTGGCGCAGGTCTTCGCGCAGAACGCCGCGCTGGCGGGGGTCAAGGTGACCGTCAACGTGGTCCCGACGCCGGAATTGCTCGCGAAATGGGGCCAGTGGCCCGCTTTCGTCGACTACAACCCGGTCCCCTACCTGCCGTCCGTGCTCGGCGGGCTGCTGCCGGACCGGGTCGGCAACGCCGCGCACTGGAACGACGCCGCTTTCACCGGCCTGGCGGGCGAACTGTTCAGGTCGCCCGAGCAGCAGCAATGCCCGCTCATGAACCGGATGCACGAAATCGAGTACACGAACGGCCCGTACATCATCCCCGCGTTCTCCGACGTGCTCCTGCCGCACCGGGCGGCGGTGCAAGGGCTCGTGCCGGATGTGAACGGCCGCCCGCTGTCGTTCCTGACCGACGTGACCGTCGGATGACCGCGCGCTGGCTGGTGCGGCGGCTCGCGCTCGGCGTGCTCGTGCTGTTCCTGGTCTCGGTGCTGGTTTTCCTGGTGACGCAAGCCTTGCCGGGCGACGTGGCGCGGATCGTCCTCGGCAAGGACGCCACCGTCGAGCAGGTGGCGAATCTGCGCCACCAGCTCGGCCTCGACCAGCCGCTCCTGGAGCAGTACGGCCGCTGGCTCGGCGGCCTGCTCACCGGGCATCCCGGAGTGTCGCTGCAGAACAAGGAACCCGTCGCGGAGATCCTCGGGCCGCGGATCGTGAACTCGTTCACTCTCGGCTTCATTTCGATGGCGCTGATCCTGCCGCTCTCGGTGGCCGCCGGGGTGCTGAGCGCCGCGCGCCGCGACAGTTTCGCGGACAAGGCGTTCGTCGCGGTCACGTCGCTGAGCATGGCGCTGCCGCCGTTCGTCGTGGGGATGCTGCTGATCGCGCTCTTCGCCACCTCGCTGCTCGGGGTGCTGCCGGGAGTTTCGGACATCCCACCCGGCGACCTGCCGTGGTGGCATCCGGCCGAACTCGTGCTGCCGGTCGCCACGCTCACGTTCATGGGGGTGATGTACTTGGGACGCTTGGTGCGCGCTTCAGTCATCGACGCGCTGGACAGCGAGTACGTGCAGATGGCCGTCCTCAAAGGACTGAGCCGTCGGCGCATCCTGTTCCGGCACGCGCTGCCCAACGCCATCGCGGCGAGCCTGCCCGCGGCGGGCCTGGTCGCGGCCGTCACGATCACCGGCGTCGTGGTCGTCGAATACGTGTACTCGTATCCCGGGCTCGGCACGGCGCTGGTCAGCGCGGTGAACTCGCACGATCTGCCGGTCCTGCAGGCGTGCGTGCTCATTCTCGCGGCCACGTACTACCTGTGCAATCTCCTCGCGGACGTTCTCGCCGCGGCAGGGCGCACCCGATGAGCGTTTCGGTGGCGCGCCGCGCGGCTCGGACCGGTCGCGCCCGGCTCGGGCTCGGATTGCTCGCCGCGATCGCCTTCGTCGTCGTCTTCGGCCCGCTGCTCGCGCCGTGGCCGCCGACCGCGATCGTCGCGCCTCCGCTGGAGGGACCGAGTGCGCAATTCCCGCTGGGCACGGATCTTTTGGGCCGGGACGTGCTCAGCCGCCTGCTGTCCGGCGGCGGCACCCTCACCTGGATGACGCTCCTCGCCACCGGAATCGGCGTCGTCCTCGGGGCGCTCATCGGACTGACCGCCGCCTACCGCGACGGCGTCGCCGACACCGTCCTCATGCGAGCGATGGACATCGTGCTGAGCTTCCCGGAGACCATCTTCGTGCTGGTGTTCGTGGCCGCGTTCGGCCGCCACCCGCTGCTCACCGCGTCGCTCGTCGGGGTCGCGTTCGCCCCCGGCGTCTCGCGAGTGCTGCGCGGCGCCGCGCTGCCGGTGCTCGACAGCGAATATGTGTTGTGGGCCAAGGCGAACGGCTTGCCCGGACGGCAGATCGTCCTCGGCGAAGTGCTGCCCGGCGTGACGTCGCCGCTGATGGTGGAAACCGGGATGCGGCTGGTGTGGGCGGTCACCGCGATCGCCTCGCTGAACTATCTCGGCTTCGGCATCACACCGCCCGCGCCGGATTGGGGGCTCATGGTCAGCGAAAACCAAGACGGCCTCGCCGTCGCGCCGCTGCCGGTGCTGGCGCCGATCGCGCTGATCCTCATGATGGCTCTCGGCGGCAACCTCGTGGCCGAGTCCGTCGCCAGGACAGTCAGCCGCACGGAAGAAAAGAGCTGACGTGGCCAAGGAAGTCGCGGTGTCGGGCGTGACCGTCGAAGCCGCCGGACACGCCATCGTGCAGGACATCGGCTTCGAACTCGGCCGCGGCGAAGTCCTCGGCGTGGTCGGCGAATCGGGCTCCGGCAAAAGCACCCTCGCGCTCGCGCTGCTGGGTTTCGCCCGCTCCGGCGCGACCATCACCAGCGGACAGGTCGTTGTCGACGGAGTAGACCTGCTTTCCCTGCCGCCAGCGGAATTGCGCCGCGCACGAGGCCGGAAAGTCGCGTACGTACCCCAGGATCCGGCGACCGCGCTCAACCCGAGCCTGCGTGTGTCGACTCAGCTGACCGAGGGATTGGGCCAGCCCGCGCGGACCCGCGTACGGCAATTGCTCGACACCGTCGGGCTGCCCAGCGACGACGCGTTCCTGCGCCGCCGCCCGCGCCAGCTTTCCGGCGGCCAGCAGCAACGGGTCGCCATCGCGATGGCGATCGCGGCCGGTCCGCGGCTGATCGTGCTCGACGAACCGACGACCGGGCTCGACGTCGCCACCCAGGCCCGGGTGCTCGACCTGGTGCGGGAACTGTGCCGGACCCAAGATCTGGCGGCGATCTACGTCTCGCACGATCTCGCGGTAGTCGCCGACGTCGCCGACCAGGTGATGGTCATGTACGGCGGCGAGGTCGTCGAACACGGCCCCGCCCGCTCGGTGCTTACTCGCGCCGCGCATCCCTACACCCGCGCCCTGCTCTCGGCCGTGCCGTCCGCGACCCATCGGCACCGGCTGGTCCCCATCCGCGGCCGTGCCCCCAGCATCGACGATGCCCGTGCCGGGTGCGCCTTCGCACCGCGCTGCGACTACGCGACACCTTCTTGCAGCACAACGCATCCAGCGTTGGCGCTCGAGCCCTCCGGCACCCTCGCACGGTGCATTCACGCGGAAGAAGTCGCCCGGAATTTCCGGAGCGTGCCGCGCGCTCCCGAACCGGTCGTACCTCCCGCGGACCAGCCAGCTCTGTTGTCCGTCTCCGGCCTAAACGCCAGCTACCGCGGACGACAAGTCGTCTTCGACGTCTCCTTCGACCTGCGGCCCGGCCAATGCCTCGCCGTGGTCGGCGAATCAGGCAGCGGCAAAACCACCATGTCCCGCTGCCTCGCCGGACTGCACCCCGAACACCAGGGCGAGGTGACCTTCGACGGCAGCCCGGTCCCGGCCGCCGCCTCCCGGCGCGACTCCCGCACGCGGCGCGAACTGCAGTACGTCTTCCAAAACCCCTATGGTTCTTTGAGTCCACATCGGACAGTCGAGGACGGCCTGCTGGTCGCCCTGCGCCACTACTTCCGCGTGCACGCCCGCGAAGGCCGCCGCCGGGCCCGCGCCGCGCTCGACCGCGTCGAAATCCCGTCGCGGCTGGCTGGCCGCTACCCGTCGGAGCTGTCCGGCGGGCAACGCCAGCGAGTCGCGATCGCCCGGGCTCTGGTGTGCGAACCGAAACTGATCATCTGCGACGAGGTGACGTCCGCATTGGACGTTTCGGTGCAAGCGTCCGTGGTGGAACTGCTGCGCTCCCTGATGGACGACGGCCCGTCGATGATCTTCGTGACGCACAATCTCGCGGTGGTGCGCAGCATCTCGGACGAGGTCGTCGTGCTCAGCGAGGGCCGGGCCGTCGAAGCGGGACGGACTGACCAGGTGCTGACGTCGCCGTCGCACGCGTATACGAGAAGCCTGCTCGCCGCGACGCTGGACGTGCCCGACCAGATCAGCCCTCGCTGACGCGGCGGTAGCGGATGTGGGTGGTCAGCGGCGAATGCAGCACCTCGACCGGTTCGAAGCCGAAGGACTCCACCCCGTCGAACATGCGCTCGCCGGAGCCGAGCAGGACAGGCGCGATATCGAGAGTGAGCTCGTCGATCACCCCGGCGTTCAAGGCCTGCCGAACGGCCGACGCCCCGCCGGCGATGTCGACCCCCTTGTCCCCGGCGGCCTCGCGCGCCGCCGCGTAGGCAGCGTCGAAGCCTTCGGTGACGAAGTAGAACGTCGTCCCGCCCTCCATCGGAATCGGCTCGTGAGCGTGGTGAGTCATCACGAAAACCGGCGCGTGATACGGCGGTTCCGCGCCCCACCAGCCCGACCAGTCCTCGTCCCAATCGCCGCGAACGGGGCCGAACATGTTGCGCCCCATCACATACGCGCCGCGAGGCCGCATGAGCCACTCGGCGGCGGTCTTGTCGGCGTCGTTCGCCCGGGGATCGCCGATGTGCCACCCGTGCAACTCCCGCCCCCGCACCCCGAGCGGCTCGTCCCGGCTCTGCCCCGGCCCGGCGACGAAGCCGTCCAGCGAGATGGACATATGACAAGTCGTGTCCGCCACGGCGGGCCTCCCAAGTGATTGCGGTTTGCAAGCGGTCGGAGGGAAGATAGCAGGTGCGGGGCGGTGCGCGCTACGCGTTCGAGCGGCCAGTCGTCATTCAGCGTTCAGCAAGGCCCTGAGTTCCTCGACGGAAAGCCGCCGCGCCGGGTCGGCCGCCCCGCCGGCGAACCGCACGCCCTCCCGTCGCAGCACCTCCGTGACCGTCTCGTCGCGGCCGTCCTCCCAGCGGAAGTGGGGCGACGGTTTGCCGTCCGCCGAAAGCACCCGCCAAGCGTTCTCGCATTCCGGGCAGGTGCTCAAGTGCCGGCCCAGCGGCTGCCCGGCGGTGCCGACCACGGTCGCGACGTCGCCGTAAGTCGTCCAGCGCCCTGCGGGGATCTTGGCGAGCAACCGGTGCGGCTCCGACCAGTCGAAGGGACCGGCCCCGGCGCCCGTGCCCGCGAGGGCGGCGAGAGTCCGCCCGTCGGGAGCGGCGACCAACCGCGTGGCCGCACCGGCGGGCACCGCAGCTTGCGCTTGACGGTAGAGGTACTTCACGAGTCCGGTGACGGTGAAGTTGCCGGTCGCGCCCCATTCCGCGGCCTCCGTCCCGGTCCAGCGCAACGGCCTGCTGGCGGTGCCGGTCCAGACCGCGCGGTCCCGGTGCGCGGCCGCGGCCCACGACGCGAACCGCGCCGCGTCCGGCCCGCCCGGCAGCACCCGCAACTCGGTGCCCGGTTCGAGAACGTCGCTGGCGATCAGCTGCCGCACCGCCGGCTCCTGCCGAGCCGCACGACGCACGTCCTCGTCGCGTTGGCGCTTGGCGAGCAGCGGCGAGACGGTGAACTCTTCGACCGCCGGCGTCGGGTAGAGGGCTCCGACGGAAACGACCGGCCCGCCGCCGGTCTGGTAAGCGCTGATCGTGCGCAGGCTGATGTCGATGCCCATTTCCCGCAGCCACACCGCGACCGCCGTGGTCGACGCGGTGAACCCTCCCGCCAGCAACACGATCTTCGGCTGGCCCAACGGCGCGGCGGGCAGCCCGCCGACGTCCTCCCCCAGGTGTGCTTCCAACCGCGCGAACGCCTCTTCCTCGCTGAGGTTTTCGCCCCGGCTCGCGCGCCACGCCCGGTACTCGCCGACCAGTGTTTCCGGGGTGAACCGGCTGCAGTACGCCGCGTATTTCAGCGCCTGCGTCTCCACCGTCTCCGGGGCGACGTCGCGTTTGAGCTCAGCCACCACCAGGTGCCCGTCCGTGTCGATCGCCAGGACGTCGAGCCGGTCCCGCTCCCGGCCGCGGGCGGAAGTCCACCGATCGCATTCGCTCGTGATGACCAGCAGGCCGTCGCCGAGCATCTCCGAGTGCTCGAGCACCCACTCCTGCAAGTGGTCGCGCTCCTTCAACCCGGCCTGGGCCAACGTGATCGGAGCCGCGCGCTCGGCCGCCGCACCGGCGACCTGATAGACCAGTTCGTCCATGATCCGACCCTACTGCGGTTTCGAGGACAACCCCTTCCAGGCGACCCGAGGGCTTCGACGACCGGGTGCCGTTGGCGCGGCCGGTCCCGGGCGAGCACGTAGACCCCGGCCATGCGGACCACCGCCGCATTGGCCCTCAGCATCTCGGGTGCAACCGGCTCCCGAGCGCGGCGATCAGAAAAGGGACCCCACCGCGACAGCCGCGCACACCGACAGGAACAGCCCGCCCACCGCGAAGCCCAGCGGTTTCTGCCGCCAGGCCGTGTGGCGGTCCAGGGCGTACCAGCCGGGGCCGGTCAGCAGCAGGGCCAGCGCCATCGCCGCGAGCGTCAGTTCCAGTTCGAATCCCGGGCCGGTGCTGCCGAACAGGCCGCCCGACCACTTCACGCGGACCGCGCTGAGGGCCACGCCCAGCAGGCCGGCCGCGGCGAGCGGGGTCAGCAGGCCCAGTGCCAGCAGGACGGCGCCGCCGACCTCGGTGATGCCGGTCAGCCAGGTCAGGAACTCGATGTTGTGACTGAAACCGTAGCCCCGCAACAGGTTCTCGAAGTGCGCCATCCCCGCGCCGCCGAACAGGCCGAAGACCTGCATCAGCCCGTGCGCCCCCATCGCGACCGACAGCATCAGCCGCAGCACCAGCAGACCGAAGTCCAAGCCGCCATTCTCATCCGACCAACGGGACATGTTCGCCACGCCGACACCCTAGCCATCCCGCGCGCCGCTCCGGGCGACCCACCGGACGTGTCGCCCGACAAGACCGCGTCACGGCGCGGAGGCAGCGCCTTCGGGCAGATAGCTGTCCCGGAAACCGAACGCGCTCGTCGAGGGCCCCTTCCCCCGCAACAGTTCCAACCGCTCGACGGCCTCCTCGACCGTCGGAATGTGCCCGGCGGGAACCCACCACAGCACTTGGAACGGCGACTTCGGCAGTGCGAACCACTCCGAGCGGCGGCGCAGCATGTCCAGGTGGCCGCTGCGGTAGACGTAGTCCCACAGGGCGTCGCGGGTTTCCCACACCGACATGTTCACCAGGACGTCGTCGCCGAGCGAGGTCCGGATCGCGGTGGCGTCGTTGCCGCCGTCCTCGACCAGCCGCCATACAAAGCCGGGCGCGCGGTCGGCGACCTCGTTCAGCGTGTCGAGCATCGAGGTGAAGCCGTGCATGCGGGCGTCCGCGAGCGGGAATTTCAGAATGCCCACGTTGAGCTGGGCGAGGTGATGTTCCGTCACTCCTTCACCTCACCATCGCCGGGCCTTCTATGTCAACTCTCATTATTTTTAGAATGCTCGACGACCACGCAACACAGTCCGGGGCGCGGGTCCATGCGAGCGGTCAGGCCTTCGGCGTCTTCGAGCAGCCCTTCCAGCAGCGCCAGATTCATGCCGCACACCAGCCCTGGATGCCGCTGCGAGAGGACGTGGAAGGGGCAGTTGGCGAGGAGCAGGACGTCGTCGGCCAAACGGGGCTCGTATCCGCGGGCGGCCAGCAGGTCCTTCGCGGCGGCGAGGTCTTCGACCGGGCCCGCGGCGGCGCGGCCCTCCCGCCGGGCGGCGGCCTGCAGTTCGGTGTCCAGCCGGGCCACCTCCGCGACCTCGGCCAGCAGATCGGCGGCGGTGCGGTAGTCGCGCGCCGGGACGGAGAACTGCCGCTCGGCGGCGGACCGGCGGTAGAGCTTCGCCGGACGGCCGGCCCCCGGGCCCGAGCGTCCGCTCAGCCGCTTGCTCTCCGTCTCCAGCAGGCCTGCGTCCACGAGTTTGTCGAGATGGAAGGCGGCGAGCGTGCGCTGGATCCCGGCCCCCTCGGCCGCTTCGTTCCGGCTCACGTCGTGATCCTGGGAAACCACGTAGTCGTACAGCCGCCGCCGGACGGGATCCTGCAGGACGGCGATCGCCTCGATGTCTTCCACGCCGCCATTCTAAGAACAACGAGGATGCGCGTTAGAGGTGCTCATTCCTTGCCGAGCTCCGGCGAGTGGCGACCGACCGCGGCGGCTCGGCGCGCATGTGGTCGCGGACGCGGGCCATGATGCCGCCCAGCGCGTCCAAGTCCGAAGTGGACAGTGGGGCGACCAGCAACCGGCGGACGACCTCGACGTGCCCGGGAAGCACCTTCGCGACCAGCTCCCGGCCCGCCTCGGTGACCGCGACGACGGTGGCCCGCTGGTCCTCCGCACTGGGACCGCGGGTGACCAGCCCCGCCTTTTCGAGCAAGCCCGCCTGATGAGTCAGGCCGCTGCGGCTGTAAACGACGCCGTCGGCCAGCTCCGTCATCGTCAGCGGCCCATCGGAATGGGAGAGCCGGGCGAGCAGCTCGAACTGCACATAACTGAGGTCGCCCTCGGCCCGCAGCTGCTGCGTGACGGCGTGCTGCAGCAGGCTCACGGCCTCCATCAGCGAGAAGTAGGTGTTGAGCTGCCCGGGCTCCAGCGCGTCCGCCATGCCGTCAGTCTAGATGCTTCGAAGTCGAATCATTGTGGCCGCCCTCACATCCGCGGGACTTTGCTTCGATATCGAAGCATACTCGTCTTCAGGTTGCTTCAACTTCGAAGCACATTCTGGAGGATGTCATGAAAGCAGTGCGCTACCACCGCTACGGCGGAAGCGAAGTCCTGGCCTTCGAAGAGGCCGAGCGCCCGGCGCCCGCCGAGGGGCAGGTGCTCGTGAAGGTGGCCGGCACCTCGTTCAACCCGGTCGACCTCGGGATCCGCGCGGGCGGCCTGCAGGAGGTGTTCCCCTTGGCGTTCCCGCACATTCCGGGCGTCGAGGTCGCCGGGACGATCGCCGAGCTGGGTCCCCGGACCGAAGGCCGTCAGGTCGGCGACGCGGTCGTGGCCTTCCTGCCGATGAACGCCGACGGCGCGGCGGCCGAGTACGTCCTCGTTCCCGCCGAAGCACTGGCTGCCGCCCCGCAGACGGTCGACCTGCCCGACGCCGCCGCGCTGCCGGTCGGCGGGCTGACCGCGTGGCAGGCGCTCTTCGACGACGCTCGCCTGGAAGCGGGCCAGACGATCCTGATCAACGGTGCCGGCGGGGCAGTCGGCAGCTACGCCGTTCAACTCGCGCATCAGGCAGGCGCGACCGTCACCGCAACCTCGAGCCCCCGCACCGAAGAACGCCTCCGCGAGTACGGGGCCGACCGGATCATCGGGCACCTCGACTTCGCCTCCGGCGCACCCATCGCCGACGGCGGGCCGTTCGACGTCGTACTCAACCTCGTGCCCACCACTCCCGAGGAGACCGCCGCGCTGGCAAACCTGGTCGCCGACGGTGGCGCGCTGGTCAGCACCACCACTCCCCCGCCGGAGAATCCGGGACGCGGGATCCGCACGGCCCGGGTGTTCGTCGCCAGCAACGCAGGGCAGCTGGCCGAACTCGTCTCCCGTGTCGACGCCGGGACCTTGCGGATCACCGTCGCCGACCGCCGCCCCTTGGCGGATCTCCCGGCGGTGCACGATGAAGCGGCGTCAGGGCGGCTGGTCGGCAAGACCGTTCTCGTGCCCTGAGAGCCACCGGTTCGAGCGCCGAAGAACCCTTCGGTGCTCGAACCGCGCAGCTTCAGTTCCGCGCTGCCGCCAAACCGGCCGGTGTCGCGCCCAGCCACCAGCGCGGGTCCGCCGTTCCCTCGGTAGTGCGGCCGTCACGGTGAACGAAGAACCGCTCGTCCCGGCCCGGCGTGTCGAACTCGCCGTCCAGCCCGCGCATCAGCCATTCCGCGCCGAACGCGAACACCTCCGCCGCCGTCCCGCCCAGCGGATGGAATTCGTCCTCGTAGACCCGCATCTCCTTGGGAGCACGGATCTTCTCGTAAGTCTCGAGCGCGTTCTCCACCGGCGTCAGCTCGTCGAATTCGCCGATGCCCAGCAACACCGGGCACCCGATTCCCTCCACCAGGTCGCCCAGTGGCATCTTTTCCTTGAAGTCGCGGTCAAATGCGGCTTCGTCGGCGTAGCCCGCCATGTACAGATAGTTGTTCTTGAAACTCGGCTGCGCCCGTTCGAAGATCGTCTCGAAATCACCGGACACCGCTTCGAACGCGGCCACCGCGCGCAACCGGGTCCCCGGCGAGGCCGCGGCGCGCAGTGCCCAATAGCCGCTCATGCTGATGCCGAACATGCCGATCCGGTTTTCGTCCACTTCGGACAGACCGGCGAGATACGCCGCGTAGGTTTCGAGAGCGCGTTCGTAGTTGTCCAGGGTCACGGTCAGCCCGCGCGCCCGAGTCTCCCCCTGTCCCGGCCCCTCGATCGACAGCGCCACGACTCCGCGCGAGGTGTAATAGCGCTCGGCCGCGAAGATGTAGTCCTCCTTGATCATGTCCATGCCGGGACCGAGAATCACCGCCGGGGCACCGGAAACCGGCTGCGCGGGCAAGTGCAGCAGACCGAAAATCTTGCCGCCCTCGAAGTCGAGTTCGACCCGCCGGACCGTGTTTCCGCGAAGCTCTCCCAACCGGGCCACGCACGAATCGCAGCGCTCGCGGAACTTCGCCTTGCGCCCGTCGCCGGAGTCGAAGATCGAGTACTGCGCGCGGCCGTACATCACCGCCGCCCGCAGGTACAGATCCGACGCCGTCCTGCGGTACCCGAGCCGCTCGTGATGCGCGGCCCGCTCTTCGGCCTGACCAGCGACGACTGCCCACGCCTTCGGCAGCATCGCTCCGGCGCGCACCATCGCGAACACCTTGTCGAAGTCGGCGTGATCGTGCCCGAGCTGTTCGAGCGTGCCCTTGCCTTCCGGGTGCAACGCGTCGAAGCCGCCCTGCGCCAGCGCGATGTCCAGGGCCCAGCTCTGCCCGGCCGAACGTGTCGTCATGCTCGCCTCCTCAACTAACTAAGTACTTAGCTAATGTGCCACGGCTAGACTCCGCCCGGCAAGGAATGCGGCGGGCACCACAGGAGAGCGAACCGATGGGCGACGAGGCGATCACCCGGCTGGCGCGAGCCGCTTACCGGCTCAGCGCGGCCGATTCCCGGCTGCGCGGCCGCGCGACCCGCAGCGCCGAAGCCCTCTCGCTCGCGCACGCCCGGGCGCTCAAGAGCCTCGCCGAACACGGGCCGATGACGGTCAACCAACTGGCCGGGCACGTCGAAACGACCGGAGCGGCAGTCACTCAACTGGTCAACGGCCTGGCCGGCGCCGGTTACGTCACGCGCGAACGGGCCGCCTCCGGAGACCGCCGCACGGCGATCGTCGCCCTGACCGACGCGGGCCGTCGACGGCATGAGGAACGGGAGCAGGTCCTCGCCGCCGGGCTGCGCGAGCTGACCCAGGACCTCGACGAACGCGCGATCGACGCCGCGGGCGTAGTGCTCGACCGGCTGGCCACGCTGTACGACCGCCTCTGATCGATCAAGGCGCGAGCGAACTCTATCAACTGATTGAATCGACTGATAGAGTTCGCGCCATGGGCACCGAGGCCGCGCGGATCCCCGCCAGTCGCGGGACGGCGACCGAGCAGCGCCTGATCGCCGCCGCGGAACGGCTTTTCGCCGAACAGGGCGTCGGCGCGGTGTCGCTGCGGACCGTCATGCAGGCGGCGCAGACGAACGTCGCGGCGATCCACTACCACTTCGGTTCCAAGGAAGGCCTGCTCGACGCCGTCCTGCGCAGCCGCCTCGGCCAAGTCGCCGGCGAGCGGAACGCGGTGCTGCGAGAGGTCCCCGAGAAGGACGTCACCGCGCGCGAACTGGCCCGCGCGTTCGTGCAGCCGGTGGTCGCGGTGCTCGAATCCGGCGGCGAATGCTGGATCCGGCTGGTCGGCCAGTTGCTCGCGACCGGCGGCGACGGACTGGACGCGGTCGCCGAATCATTCTTCGAGCGCAACGCCGCGTTCGTCGAACTGCTCGACCGGCTGAGCCCGGGCGTCCCCCGCCGGACGCTCGATTTCCGGCTGTCCCAAGCGATGACCGTGACGCTGAACGTCCTCGGCGACGTCGGCCGCACCCGCCGCCTGCACGGCCCGGACGCGGCCGGCTGGACCACCGGCCAGATCGTCGACGACCTCGTCGACGTCGTGACCTCCGTACTCGCCGGCCCGCCCGGGGCCGGCCGCGGGAAGTGAGGAACCGATGGGAACCAAGCAGCGAGCGCAGATCGAGATGACACCCGAGGAGGTTTCGGCCTACCTTTCCGCCCAGCGCACCGCGACGCTGGTGTCGCTCGGCCCCGGCGGGCATCCGCACGCGGTCGCGATGTGGTTCGCGGTCATCGACGGCGTACTGTGGTTCGAAACGAAAGCCAAGGCGCAGAAGGCAGTCAACCTCCGCCGCGACCCGCGCGTCACGGTGCTGATCGAGGACGGCCAGACCTACGACGTCCTGCGCGGCGTCTCGCTCGAAGGACGGGCCGAGGTCGTCGACGACCCGGAGGCGCTCTGGGCGGTCGGGGTCAACGTCTGGGAGCGATACCATGGCGAGTACACCGACGAGGTGAAACCGATGGTGGAATTCATGCTCCGCAAACGGGTCGCGATCCGCGTCGACGTCGAGCGGATCCGTTCGTGGGACCACCGCAAGCTCGGGCTGCCCCCGATGCCGCTCGCCGGATCGACCGCCGCGCAACCGTCTGCCCGCTGACGCATTCGCCCCGCCAGGAGGTCACGATGGGACGCTTTTCCCTTCCCGAGCAGGCGCCGAAGGGCCTGGACTCGCCGGTGACGGCGGCGATGATGAAGTACCTGGCCAGAATCCAGACCAAGGTCTTCACCCTGACCGGCGGCCGGATCGGCAGCAAATGGCGCGTCGGAGCCGGCTTCCGCAAGCCGGTGCCGACGCTGCTGCTGGAACACCGCGGCCGCAAGTCCGGCCGGTTGTTCACCACCCCGCTGCTGTACCTGCGCTCCGGCGACGACCTGGTCATCGTCGCGTCGCAGGGCGGCCTGCCGAAGCATCCGCAGTGGTACTTCAACCTGCTCGCGGAGCCGGAAACCCGCGTGCAGCTGAAGGGCCGCCGCGACGTCCCGGTCACGGCGAGGGTCGCGCCGGCGGACGAGCGGCGCGACCTCTGGCCGCGACTGGTCGAACTGTACGGCGACTTCGCGAAGTACCAGGAGTGGACCGACCGCGAGATTCCGGTCGTGGTGCTCACGCCTCGCTGACCGCGAGCCTGGCCCGCAGTTTCAGCTCACTGCACCCGGCCGCTGTCGCCGGACGCGTCCTCCTCGTCGTCCGACGGCAGGTGCAGGTCGCCCACGTTGATGTTCACCTCGACCACCTCCAGCCCCGTCATTCCCTCCACCGCGCTGATCACGTTCCGCCGGATCGACCGCGCGACGTCCGCGATCGAAACGCCGTACTCCACCACGATCTGCAGATCCACCGCGGCCTGCTTCTCCCCCACCTCGACCGAAACACCCTGCCCGGCCGACGCCGTCGCACCCGGAATCCGCTCCCGCAGCGCCGAAAACGCCCGAGCCGCACCACCGCCCAGTGCGTGCACCCCGTGGATTTCCCGCGTCGCCAAACCGGCGATCTTCTGCACCACCACGTCCGCGACCGAGGTCGTCCCCTGCGAACTGGTCAGCGGCCCGGCGTTGACCTTCTCCACGTCCTGGGACTTGGCCGCCGCGTCAGTCGTCGAAGCCATCGATTCTCCTCCGGTCGTTTCCCGTTGTTTCAGGTCACCGGGTTCGACTCCGGAACCGCGCGAAACTCACTCCCCGAACGAGTGGCGACGATCACATCATCGGGTGAGTGACGATTCCGGATCCGCGTTGTCCTTACCCCTGACGCATTCTCGCGTCCGTTGTTCGGCGATGAAGGAGGACATCCATGTCGATGGGCGACAAGATCGGCGCCAAGGCAGACGACTTCGGCGGCAAGGCCAAAGAGGCAGCGGGTTCGCTGACCGGCGACGAGAAACTCGAGAACGAAGGCAAAGCCGACCAGGCGAAGGCCGGGATCAAGGAAGCCGCCGAGAATGTCAAAGACGCTCTCGGCGACGCGGCGGGCAAAGTCAAGAACGCGCTGAAGAAAGACTGACTTTTCTCCTGAGGACGCGGGGTCCCGGCACCATCGCCGAGGCCCCGCGTTCGCTTTTCAGCGCACCTCTTTCAGCAGGTTCTCCACCGCTGTTACAACCACGTCCGGACGGTCGAGGGGGATGTCGTGGGAACTGTGCTCGGCGGTGACCAGAGTCCGGTTCGGCGCGACGTGGGCGAAGTCTTGCTGGGCCTGCCGCCACAACTGGGCGTCCTCCGGAGTCGGAAACGGCGTCTCGGCGGATACGATCACGGCAGCGGGAATGCCGGACGGCCAGGTCAGCTGGTGGTACGCCGCGTGCACCGGTCCGTAACCGTCGGCTTGGGCGAGAAGCTGACGGGCCTGCCGGGTCGAAGGCGCTTTCTTGAGATCTTCGACTTGTTTCTCGTTCAACGCCACCAGCTTCGCCGTCTCGCTCGGGGTGAAGAACTGCGGCAGGTTCGCGTCCACGAGCACCGTCCCCGCTACCCGGTCCGGGTGGCTGCGGGCAAAGGAGAACGCGACTTCGCCCGCCAGTGAATGCGACACCAGGACCACGTTCTTGGTGACGCCCAATTGCGTCAGCCCGGCAGCGAGATCGGCGGCGGCGTTGTCCGCTCGCCACGGGCCGGGCGACTCGTCGCTTTTGCCCTCCCCCGCCCGGTCGTAGGCGATGACCTCGGATCCGGTCCTCGCGGCAAGATCCGGAGCGACCTTGCTCCATTCCGACGAATCCATCCCGCCGCCCGCGTCGAGCACGATCGCGGGCAACCGGCCCGGCGTAACGGAAAACGCCGTGGTGCGCCCGTTCACCGGTACCAGGTGCAACTCAGCCGTCGGAGGACCGGCCTCGGCATTGCACGCGGTCAACCCGCTCGCGATGACCATCGCAGCCACCAAGACGACACTAGACCGACGGAATCTTCGCCGTCGCACACCAGAATCAGTCACCGAATCCCCTCCGCGCGCCAGGAACGGCACTCCAGAAGTCCTTTGTGGACAGAAGTGCCCGATCAATCCCAGCATCGCGAACAACCCGGTCGAGCGCGATACCGCTGCCTACCCGAACGCGGTAGGGCCAACCCCACCCAGCGGCGCTCTCAGGACCGCTCCCCGAAGGAAACCGACCGTTCTCCCGCCGCGGCCCGCCGTTCGGCCAGGTCCTTCTCCACCGCCGGGTAGATCCGCTCCAGCCGGTAGGCCCAGAACAGGACGATCAGCAGCACGAACAGCACCATCGGCACGTACACGAACAGCGCGTTGATCGCGGCCAGCGCCGAATCCGGCTGGGTGTGGTTCAAGCCGTTGTAGCCCGCCGCGCCCATCACCCAGCCCAGCACCGCCGCGCCCAGGCCGTAGCCGAGCTTCTGGCCCATGCTGCCCGCGCTGTACAGCACGCCTTCCAGCCTGCGGCCGTTCTTCCATTCGCCGTATTCGATGGTGTCGGGGAGCATGCCCCAGATCGCGCCGAAGATCGGGATGCGCCCGATGCCGCGCAGGATCGACCCGGTGACCGCCAGGGTCATGTTCGCCGGGTCGATCGCGATGACCAGCGAACCCGCGACGAAGATCGCCGCGCCGACGATCATCGGCGCGATTTTGCCGAAACGGTTGTACACCGGCTGCATGAACAGCATTCCGAGCAAGGCCGGAATGTAGAGCATGAACGACATCAGCGCGGCGAATCCGGCATTGCCGAGGAAGTACTGGGCGAAGTAGGCAGTCGCCCCGGTGTAGAGCGATTCCGCGACGCTGAACACGATGAAGATCGCGAACAGCAGCAGCCAATACCGGTTCCGGGCCGCGAGCTTCAGCGATTCGACGATCCCCGGCTGATCCTTCGGCGGCGCGGTGTCGACGATGCGCTCCCGCGTATTGCGGAAGGTCACGAAGAACAGCACCGCCGCGAGGGCGCCGAAGAGGCAGAACGTGATGATCCACGCCCGCTGGTCGTCGCCGAGCGCGCTCACCAACGGCAGGGTGAGGACGGTGACGACCAGCGAGCCGAGGGTGGCGCCGAACATCCGGGTGACGTTGAGCCGGGAGCGTTCGGTGAAGTCCCGCGTCATCCGGGTGTTCAGCGTTCCGTACGGGATCACCGCCGCGCTGAGGGCGATGTTCATCAGCGCGTAGGTGATCGCGATGTACACCAGCGTCGGCGTCGCTTCCATGCCCGGCACGGTGAACACCAGGATCAGCGCGATCGCGAACGGCGCGGCGGCCCACAGCACCCAGGGACGCGCCTTGCCCCAGCGGGTCGACGTCCGGTCGACGATCGCGCCCATCCCGACGTCGACCACGCCGTCGAACAGCCGCGCGATGAGCACGATCGTGCCGACCGCCGACGCCGCCGCCCCGATCACGTTGGTGTAGAAGAAAACCACGTAGGTGGCCAGCGCGCCCCAGGCGATGTTCGTGGCCAGGTCGCCGCCTCCGAAGGAGAGGCGTTCCTTCCAGCTCACTGTGGCGAATTCTTCGTTGCCTGCGCTCATCGTCGAGCGTCCCTTCGGATCGGGGTGGGGAGAGGGGTCAGTGCCGGGTCGCGGCCAGGAGTTCGTCGGCGAGCGCGGCCAGGTCGAGATCGTTCGCGCGTTCCACCTCGGCGACGGCGGCCTCGTCGATCGCCTCGATCCCCCGGTAGGCGCCGGCGATCGCGGCGGCCATGCAGCCGATGGTGTCGCTGTCGCCGCCCGCGTTGGCCGCCAGCCGCGCGACGCGCACCGGATCTCCGCCCGCGGCAACGAAAAACCCGAGCGCGGCCGGCACTGCCTCCGCGGCGGGCAGGCCGACGCCGATCTCCCCGGCGATCAGGTCGATCGCGTGCTCGTCGTCGCGGGCCGTGATGGCCAGCGCGACCGCACGCTCGATCCGCCGTTCGACCGACGCGCCCGGCACGTCGCGACCCTCGGTCCGGCCGAGCTCGGCACCGGCCCGCGCGCCGTCGACGGCAGCGCGAACGATGTCGACGATCTCCGCGCCAGGAGTGCACGCCCGTGCGACCGCGGCGGCGATGGCCGCGGCGCCCGCGACACCGGGCGGCGTGTTGTGGCTGGGCACGCAGGTGGTGAACGCGGTCCGGACAGCCGCTTCCGGGTCGCCGTGGTGGAACAGCCCGACCGGCCCGACCCGCATCGCGGCGCCGTTGCTGGCCCCCTGGGTCATGATCGTCCCGGTCCGGCCGACCTCGCGCGGGTCCTCGCCGCGTTCCAGCCGGGCGATGGCCTCCCGGGTGGTCGGCCCGGCGAAATGCGGGAAGTAGTTCTCGTTCTTGGACCATTCGATCAGCAGCCGCGCCATGTCGTCCGGGCTCAGCGCGGCCCCGGTGCGGGCGAGCAGCCGGGTCAGCAGGATCATCTGGCTGGAGTCGTCGGTGATCTGCGCGGCCGCGCGGCCCTTGGCGTAGGGCGCTCCGGGAAGCGGGGCGTGGAATTCGGTGACGTAGCTGCCGAACGCGGCGCGGATCTGGTCCCGGCTCAATTCCTCGGTCGGCGCGCCCAGCGCGTCGGCCAGGCAGGCCGCGGCGAGACTGCCGTGGATCTTGGAACGCAGCACAGAATTCAACTCGGTTACCTCTCAGTCGTGATGGTGATCAGGTCGTCTGGCCAGTCGCCGCACCGCGAGCCGGACAGATAGGTGCGGCCGCCGACGGCGGTGACGCAACGGGTCGCCTGGGCCACCGCCCGGCGAAGGCTTTCGCTCGCTTCGGCTCCGGCGAGCAGCGCGCCCAGGAACGCTCCCGCCAGCGCGTCGCCGGCCCCGGTGGTGTCGACGGCGGTCACCTCGCCGTTCAACCGCGCGCGATGGACGACGCCGTTATTGTCCACAGTGGACGCTCCGTGCGCACCCTCGCTGATGACCACGAGTTCCGCACCGAGGTCGATCAGTCGCTGGGCAGCGGTACGCGGGGTGGCGGCGAGTTTGGTCGCCGAGGCGGCGTTGAGGAAGACGATGTCGCTGAGCCCGAGCAGCCGCGCGAACTCCGGCTGATCCGGTTCGAACGCGTCCGGTTCGAGGTCGACGGCTACCCGTGCTCCGCGTTCCCGGCCGAGTTCGGCTACGGCCGCGGCCCACTCGAGGTCGTCGGCCAGCGGCGCGACGAGGTCCGCGCCCGCCAGGACCGACGCGTCGATCTCCTCGATCGCCGGAATCTTGATCCCGGTGTCGGCTCCGGTCAGCGCCTTCTCCCCGCTCGCGTCGAGCTGGACGAAACACATCCAGGTCGGATGTGCGAGGTCGCGCAGGGAGTGTTCGAGCGACACCCCGAGCCTGCGGAGTTCGGCCAGCGCGTCGTCGGTGTCCGGCCCCGCTCCGGTCTTCGTGATCAAGTCGACCGCGATCCCGTGCTGCGCGGCCGCGGCGGCGAGGTTGGCGCTCATCCCGCCGCCGTAGACGCCGGACAGCGAGCCGATGGCTTTGTTGTCGTTGCCCGCGATGTGCGGGACCCGCACGAAGTAGTCGATGCTCGCGTCCCCCACGACGACGAGCCGCGGCCGGGCGCTCATCGCTCGCTTCTGAGGTCGATGTCGAGGTGGTAGCGATCGCCGCGCAGGATGTAGCGGGTGAACTCCAGCGGACGCTGATCCGCGCCGAACGACGTGCGCTCGCGCAGCATCGCCGCGGCCCCGGGCTCGACCCGCAGCCGTTCGGCCTCCGCCTCGGAGAGATTGACGGCGCTGACCCGCTCCCGCGCGTGGGTGGGCTGCGCGTCGCGGCCGGAAAGGAAGGCGTACAGCGAATCCCCGGTGAACTCGGCGAAGTCGATTCCGGGCTGCGGCACCAGATAGTGGTCGAGAAAGACGAACGGATCGTCGCCGATCCAGTAACGCCGCTCGATGTGGCTCACCGTGTCGCCGGGTTCGAGGTCGAGCGCCTTGGCGACCGCCTCGGCGGCGGGTTCCTCGGCGTTGCCGAGCAACTCGGGCCGGATCGCGAAGCCGCGCTGCCGCAGCTCGCGGCCCAGACCGAGCATCGGACTCATCGCCCGGATCTCGTTGGACGCGACGATGCTGCCCCGCCCGTGGAACCGCTCCACGAGGCCGAGCCGCTGCAGCTCCTGGAACGCGCGCCGCACAGAGGTCTGGGACACGCCGTACTGCGCCCGGAGCTGACTCTCCGAGGGGAGCCAGTCACCCGGCTTCAGCCTGCCGCTCAGGATGTCGCGCTGGATCTCGCTCTGAATCGTGCGATACAGCGGCGCACGGCTTGGTCGACCGGTCATGCAACTTAGTGTACTAAGTGTGTCAACCAGCCTTCGGGACGCCTCCGCCCGAGGTCCGTGAAGGACTCCCTGAGGGAATCTGACCCCAATACCAGGGGCTTAAGCTGCGCAACCACGCGCGCCGACCGTCCACAAAGGACGCCAGTGCCCGCCGAATTGCCCGATTTGTCGCCAGGTGGCCGGGTCTTGACGTCCGTGAGGGGAACCCTGCGGGACTCTGAGTCCCTCGGGGTTCCCCTCACGAACGCCTGGCCTCGCCCAGATCCTTCGACCTGGGCAAACTGCACCCGCGGCGTCGCCGTAAGCCCCTGGCATTCCCTCAAGGGGCCCCTCACGGAACCAGATTCCCTCAAGGAGTCCTTCACGGACCCGTGCGCAAGCTGAGAGCTACATCGCCGCACTGCCGCGGACTGCGGCGGCCACAGTGCTGTCCGCTCAATTCGCCGCGCCCTTTCCCTTGCGCATTACGGCGTTTCCCCCGCACAGTCCACTTCGGAACACCCCCGCTCCGGTATAGTCGGGCCAATGCGAACCCCTCCCTCCCCCGATTCCGGATCCGCGCCGGACCCGGCGCAGGTGCTCGGGGCGCGGGTGCGCGAACTGCGGCGCGGCCGCGGGCTGACGCTCAAGCAGGTCGGCGAGGTTTCCCGCCTGTCGCACGCTTTTCTCAGCCAGTTCGAGCGCGGGCTGGCCGCCGCGAGCGTCAGCACGCTGCAGCGGATCGCGGTCGCGCTGGGCACCACCGTGTCGGCCCTTCTCGCCGGGCCCGCGGAGCAGGGCGTCGGATTGCTGCGGGCCGACGAGGGAATGGTGATGCCCGGGGCCGAAATCCCGACCGGTTCCACGGCGCGCGCGCTGTCGCGGGCGGGTTTTCCGGTGCAGCCCATCGAATACACCGGCGGCCCGGCGGAGTTCGGCGAGTATTTCGAGCACGTCGGGCAGGAGATGCTGTACGTCGTCACCGGGCGGATCGAGCTGGATTTCGCCGACGGGCGCCGCGAGCAGCTGGGCGAGGCCGATGTCGCGACCTATCCGGGGTCGCGGCCGCATCGCTGGCGCAGGCTGGGCGACGAACCGGTCCGGGTCCTGCTGATCAACGCCGGGGAATGACGGACCGCGCGACCCGGGGAGGGCCGCGCGGTCCGGGAGCGGGTCAGCGCAGCAGCGGCACGACCTGTTCGGTGTAGCGCCGCATCTGCTCGGCGGCCATGTCGTAGGTGTGCCCGGGGAAATGCGGGAACACCACCAGGTGTTCGAGGCCGAGCGTGTCCTTGTGGTGCTGCACGATCTCGGCCACCTCCTCCGGCGTGCCGACCGCCCAGCACTTCTGCCGCGTGGACTGCTCCAGCGTCGGCACCAGCCCGGCCGGCGCGCGGTTGCCGTCGTCGCCCTGGTAACCGCTGCTCCAGCCGAACGGCGCGAGCAGGTTCCAGAACTCGTCGTGCCCGATCCGCCCGGTGCGCCAAGCCTCTTCGTGGGTGTCGGCGATGTGCATGGGCAGCACCAGAATGCGCTTCTCCCCCGGTGCCAGCCCGACGCCGTGGCGCTGTTCGTACAGCTCGGCGTAGCGCTCCCACTGGTCGCGGATGTAGCCGTGGTACTGGTTCCACCACACGCAGCCGTGGCCCACCTCGGCCGCGTAGTCCAAAGTGGGCGGGCTGGTGACCGCCTGCCAGATCTCAACGGGATGCAACGGACCCGGCACGAGCGTCAGCGTGTCCGCCTCGTGGTCGGGGTCCCGGTTGTCCGGCGGCGGAAGCTCGAAGAACTTTCCGTGGTACGAGA
The DNA here is from genome assembly GCF_042754125.1 of Amycolatopsis sp. NPDC059235. NCBI lineage: Bacteria > Bacillati > Actinomycetota > Actinomycetes > Pseudonocardiales > Pseudonocardiaceae > Amycolatopsis > Amycolatopsis sp. NPDC059235. The sequence goes on along the minus strand of NZ_JBHZAG010000019.1, from coordinate 36,057 downwards.
AGGTTTCCTGGCTCAACGCCGTGCGCACGATGTCCATGTACTCGGCGAAAACCTCGCGGTTGTGCCCGTCGATGACCTTGCGTTCCTCGGCAGACGACAGCACGCCGATGTCGGCCTGATGCGCGGTGAGGCTGCGCAATTCGCGAGACACCGTGCCCCGGCCGACGCCGAGCACCGCGCGTCCGCCGGAGAGATTGAGCAGGCTGCTGAAGTCCTCGGCCAGCCGCAGCGGATTCCACTGCGGCACGATGCTGAACATCGAACCCAGCTGAATCCGCGAGGTCCGGGCGGCCAGATGCGCTTCGAGCATCATCGCGTTCGGCACGACCTCGTAGCCCTCGTGCTGGAAGTGGTGCTCCGCCAGCCAATAGCTGTCGTATCCCAGCTCCTCGGCCAGCACGCCCATCCCGACCAGCCGCTCGTGCGCGTGCCACACCTGCTCGCGGGTCGCGCGGCGCCGCGCGGCCGGCACCGGGTTCCCGGCCAGCACGTCCGGCATCTCGACCGAACCGAAGAAGAACACTCCGTGGCGCACAGGGCCTCCATCCCTCCCGGGCTGGGCCGGGCTGTGAGCAGACGCAAAATGTAACTAATATCAACACTGTGCGGCTCGACCTGCGGAGTGTCAAGCCCAAACAAGCTCTTGACATCTCGGGAAGGCTCAGCGCAGGCTGTGGCAGCCGTGTTACCTATATCAACATGGACGGTGAATCCGCCGCAGGGGGTTCTTCCGCTGGAGGACAGATGGTCAAAGACGCCCACGCAGTCCGCGCACCCGCCGTATCCGTCGAGCACCACGGCATCGAAAGGATCCCCGACGACCAGCGCCACGGTTCGCCGCGCTCCGCCTTTTCCCTGTGGTTCGCGGGAAACCTGCAGTACTCGGCGCTCGCGGTCGGCGCCATTCCCACCGCGTTCCTCGGCCTGGGATTCGGCGAAGCCGTCCTGTCGCTGGCCATCGGCATCCTGATCGGCAGCGTGCTGCTGGGCTTCGCCGCTTCGATGGGGCCGCGCGCCGGGGTGCCGCAGATGATCCAGTCGCGCATTCCGTTCGGCTACTACGGCAATTTTCTGCCGGTGCTGCTCCTGTGCCTGACCGGACTCGGCTACTTCGCGGTGAACACCGTGCTCGGGGCCTACATCGTCCGCGAACTGTTCGGGCTGCCGTTCCTGGTTTCGCTCGTCGCGGTCGCGGCGGTGCAGATCGTCATCGCGATCGTCGGGCACGATCTGGTGCACCAGGCCGAACGTTTCCTCGCGATCGTCGCGTCCGTGCTGTTCGTGATCCTCACCTGGTACGGCCTGGCGAAAGGCAACCTCGCCGCGTCCGGCGACGTCCTGCACCGAGGCGCGGGCGGGGTCGCCGGAGGCATGCTGACCACCGTCGCGCTCGCTTCGACCAGGACGTTCGGCTGGTGCATCGGCGGTTCCGACTACACACGCTACCTGCCGCGCGACACGTCACGGCGTCGCGTGCTGCTCGCGGCGTTCTCCGGTGCCTCGCTGGCCGGACTGTGGATGGCGGTCGTCGGGGCCGCGATCGGCACCGTGATCACTGTGGACAGTCCGACCGACCTCGTGGCGAAGCTGATCCCGTCCGGGCTGGCCGCGGTGATCCTGGTGGCGCTGCTGGCGGCCTCGATCTCCGGCAGCGTGCTGGACATCTACACCGCGTCGCTCGGCCTGCTGATGGTGGGCGCGCGGGTGCGCCGCTGGATCTCCGCGATCATCATCGGGGTGCTGGGAACCGCGGTGGGGTTCGTCGCCGGGCACAACGCAGGGTCCGTGTTCGGCACCTTCCAGAATTTTCTGTTCCTGATGGGCTATTGGATCGGTCCCTGGCTGGGGATCGTCGTCGTGGACACGCTGGTCTTCGGCCGCGGCGAGCCCGACCCGCAGCGGTATTTCGACCGCACCCGGCGGTTCCGTCCCGGCTTGGCGGCGTTCGTGCTCGCCATCGCGGTCTCGGTGCCGTTCATGGACCAAAGCCTTTACACCGGCGCGTTCGCGGCCCGCTTCCCGCAGTTCGGCGACCTCACCCCGTGGGTCGCGGGCGCGGCGGCCGCCTTGGCCTACTACCTCATCCGACGTTATCGAAAGGCCGACGAGTGACGAAACAAGCGCTTGGCCAGTTGAAGTACGGCACGACGGTCCAGCCCTGGGGAAGAGGAGCCGCGGCGGGCGGCTTCGTCTTCCTCAGCGGGATCGACGGCGTGACCGACGAGCACGGCCGGCCCGCCCACGGCGTCGCCGCGCAGACCCTGGTCACGCTGAACCGGGTGCACCGGCTGCTCGTCGACGCGGGCGCGGAGTTCGAGGACATCGTGCAGTTCGACCAGTTCCTCGCCGATCCCGCCGACCGCGCGGAGTACATGCGGGTGCGCGATGCCTGGCTGGCCGAGCACGCGCCGAAGCTGCTGTCCGAGCGTTCGTACGCGTCGCTGCTGATCTACCCCGCGCTGGCCACGCCCGAGATGCGAGTGGAAATCCGGGCCGTCGCTTACCTCGGCTCCTGAGCACTCTGGAAGGAGAATTCCTGATGGCTTCACGGTTTTTCGCCGAGCTGCGGGCGTCCCAAGTCGAGGCCGCCTGCGGACCGTCCTCGGTCGCGGTGCTGCCCGTCGGCGCGATCGAACAGCACGGCCCGCACCTCCCGCTGGCCACCGACGCGCTCGTGGCCGAAGCAGTGTCGAAGGAAGTCGTGGCCACCCACGGCGAAGACCTCGATTTGTGGCTGCTGCCGACGATCAGCTACGGCCGGTCCGTCGAACACACCTGGGCGGCGGGCACCCTGTCCCTGTCCACTTCGACCTTCGCCGCGACGCTCGACGACATCGGGCGTTCGGTCGCCGCCGCCGGCATCCGCAGGCTCGTCCTCGTGAACGGGCACGGCGGGAACGTGTCCGAAATCCAGACCGCGCTGCGCGACCTGCGCCTGGCCTACGGTCTCCTGACCTTCGCCGTCAACGTCTTCCTCCCCGAGTCGCACGACCCGGCCTGGGCGGCGAGCGAAAGCGGGCTCGGGATCCACGGCGGGGCCGCGGAAACGTCCCTGGTACTGCACCTGCGTCCCGACCTGGTCGACCTCGGTTCCGCGCAACGGCGGATCCCCGCGCAGATGGCCGACAACGTGCACGCGCGGTTCGGCGGCAGCGTCAGTTTCGGCTGGCTGGCCGACGATTTCGGTTCGGAAGGCTACCTCGGGGACCCGACACTGGCCAGTGCCGAGGCGGGCGCGCGCGGCTTCAAGTCGCTCGTCGGCACTCTCGGCGACCAGCTCGCGGAAATCGCGCGCTTCGACTTCCCCGATTCCGCCCGGACGCGCTAGCCCAGTCCCTTCGCCGCAGGAAGCCGGTCCACCATGCACAACCCCCTGATCGTGGGCATCGGCGGCACTGTCCGCCCCGATTCCTCTTCCGAACGAGCGCTGCGCGCGGTGCTCGAAGACGTGCGGGCACACGGGGCCCGCGCCGAACTGTTCACCGCACGAGACCTCGGATTCGCCATGTACGAACCGGATCTCGCGCATCGATCCCCGTCCGCGACCGCGTTCCTCGACGCGATCCGCCGCGCCGACGGCGTCCTGATCTCGACACCCGGATACCACGGCGGTTTGTCCGGCCTCCTCAAGAACGCGCTGGACTACCTCCAGGATCTCGCCGAGGACGACCGCCCTTACCTGCACGGACGCGCTGTCGGCTGCATCGTCAGCGCGTACGGGCCACAGGCGGGGGTGACGACGTTGACGTCCCTGCGCTCGACCGTCCACGCCCTGCGCGGCTGGCCGACCCCGCTCGGCGTCGTGGTCGACTCGACCGGCCAGCCGTTCACAGCCGACGGCCGGGTCGCCGACCGGAAACTCGCCGCGCAGCTCGCCACCGTCGCCGAACAGGTCGCGCGGTTCGCGACGGCGGAGATCCGGACCGTCGCGTGACTACGACCTCGTTCGACGTCCTCCCGCTCCACGCCTTGCTCGCGCCCGGACGGCCGCTCGTGCTCTCCTCTGAGGCCGACGCTGCCCTCGTCCTGCCCGCGGCCGAGGCGTCCACGGCCGCGCTGGCGTTCGTCGTCCGGCATTCCTCCGGCCTGGTGGGCGTCGCGCTGCCCGGCGACCGGTGCGACACGCTCGAACTCCCGCCCATGCGCCCGAGTTTCCGCCGAGGTCCCGGCTGGTGCGTCGCCGTCGACGCCGCGACCGGCGTCAGCACCGGGATCTCGGCCGCGGACCGGGCGGAGACGATCCGTCGCCTCGCCTCCCGCGACACCCGGCCGGAGGACCTCCACCGGCCAGGGCACGTGCTGCCTTACGCCACCCACCCGAGGGGAATCCTCGGCCGGCTCGCGATCCCCGAGGCGGCTGTCGAACTGTGCCGGCTGTCCGGATTGCCCGCGGCGGCGGCCTTTGCCGCGCTGGTCAGCCCATCCGATCCGACGCGGATGGCCGCGCCGGACGAATCGGCTGACTTCGCCGCCGCGCATGGCTTGCCGGTGCTCGACATCGCCGCGGTTCTGCAGTCGACTGCCTCTTGCTGATTGCCCCTGGCCTGCCGGGATGACCGCCCTGGGGCTGTCGGGGCCGCCCGCCATCGCAGCGCTCTACGCCAGGGCCTCCGACGTCATCCGGGAATTCGGCGTCCCGCTGCTTTCGGCCGGGCCTCGGAGCGCCGTCTCGACGACGTTCCCGCCGGTTTCGCCCGCGTCGCCAGCCCTCTCGATAGTCCTTTGTGGACGGATGGCGGCAGCGCTTTTCGCCGATGTCCTCGAATCCGTCGCCCGGTCCCGACGAGCGACCCCTGATCTGGTGACTGGTGTCGCCTGTCCGGCTGGCCCGGTCCCCCGGTCCCGGTCGCCGTCGGTCATCGACGCCGGACACGACCGGGTCGATCTTCCTCCGGCCCCTGGTCGCCCGCGTCGGCACTACCTTAAATTCAAGCGAGCCAGAGTCTTCGACACGCACCTGCGGAGGTAGAGGATGCCTGCTCCGAACGACGAGAAACCCGAGGAGCCCGGTTCCGGCAAGGACCGCCGGGACTTCCTGAAGGGGGCCGCCGCCGCGGCCGCGCTGGGGGTGGGCGGGGTCGCGGCCGGCGGTCTGCTGGGCGGGCAGCAGGCCCAGGCTTTCCCCCAGCAGACCGGGCTGCCGCCGATCGGGGCGGAGATCCCGTGCAGCTGCCTCGCGATCAACACCCCGCTGCAGATCCGGACGTCGCTGGTCAGCGTGGATTTCCGGGGCGGGATCAAGGTCCGGGTCGACGTGAACCCGGACGACCCGGTCAACTCGGTGCGGCTGCGCGTCGTCGGGCACCGGGTGTCGGCCGAACTGCCCGGCGCCGCGGGCACGGACCAGGGCGGCGGCACGATCACGATCGAGCAGAACGACATCGACGTGGACGCCAAGAGCCTGCTCAAGCTGACCCAGCGGTTCCCGCCGCGCTACGAGCAGGTCATGGTGCTGAGCTTCACCATGACGATCGACCAGCCCGAGGACCTGCTGCGCCGGGCGGGCATCCAGTCCCGGAAGGCGTACGAGCCGCTGGTGCTGACCACGAAGGACCCGGCGCAACTGGTCGGGAAGCTGACCCAGTTCCCGCCCCGGGGCGACCTCTACCAGTTGCAGAACCCGGTGGACCTGGTGCTGCCGGACGACCCGGACACGACGATCGCGACGATCCAGAAATTCCCGGTGAAGGTGGGCGGGCTCTGAGATTCGGGCTCGCGGAGCGGCCTGGTCCCACTCGCGCGCGGGTGGGCTGGGCCGCTTCTGGCGCATCGTGAGGCACCGCGCCAGGACAGCCGGATCGTCGATGACCGCGCGCCGCCCTGCCCCGCGCCTCGCCGGACCAGCCGACGCGCCACCGTCGAATACGACATCCGGATCGCCAACGTCTCGGCCCACCCGCTCGCGAAGCCCAGCACCTCGGCTACCGGATCACTTGGCTACCGGATCACCGGGACAGGTAAAACGAGCCCCATCCCCGCAAGCCGCGCGACTCACGGCCGAATCGGGCCGCTACGCCAGACCTGACACCGCCCGAGGACCCCGCCACGCCGCATCCGGATCACCGACCAACACCCGTCGGTCTTCCCACCGCAGAACAGCCCGCTTCACGCGCCCGCAAGCGGATCGGGCCGCTCCGCCAGACCCGACGCCGCCCGAGCACCCCGCCGGTCACCGACCAACACCGCGGGTCTCCCCGCCCGCACAACAGCCCACCTCACGCGCCCGAATGCGAACCGGGACGTTCCATCAATCCCAGCACCGTCGAGCAGCGCACCACCGCTTCCGCGTCACCGGTGAACGTCAGCTTCCCCGTCGCCAGCGCCTCGAACGGGCCGAGTGCCCCGGCGCCGATGCGGACGAACGTCGTCGCGTCGGTGCGGATGCTCAGCACCGGCGATTCAGCGGGCCCGCGCGCCGTGGTCAGGGAGCCGCGGTCGACGGTCAGGTGGAAGGTTTCCTCGTCCACCCCGAATTCGTACGTCTCCGCCACCTCCGGCAGCCGGCTCGCGTCTGCCATGGACTGGACGGCCAGCAGCGCCCAGTGCGGCCGCGTGACCATGTCGGCGCTCGGTTCGCCCAGCAGGCCGATGCCCCACTTCGACAGCGCCAGCACCGGTTCCCGCAGCTGTTCGCCCAGCGGGCCGAGCCGGTAGGCGTGTCCGGCACCGGTTTCGGAGCGCTCGACGACGCCGGCGGCGCTCAGCTTCTTGAGACGGTCCGCCAGGAGATTGGTGCCGATGCCGGGCAGGTCCGCGAGCAGCTCGGTGTAGCGGCGCGGGCCGAGGAGCAGTTCGCGCACGATGAGCAGCGTCCAGCGTTCCCCGACGGTGTCGAGAGCGGCGGCGAGCCCGCAGTACTGGCGGTACTGCCGCTCCCCTCTTGCGGTGGTCGTCACCACCCCAGCGTACTACTGGATTTTCAAGTACGGTGTGAGGGCCGTCCGGAGTTGCTCGGGGACGGGGACCGGTTCGAGTCCGGCGGGTCCGCGGGTCATGCAGGCGACGGCCTGGTGCCCGCGGGCCACGAGTTGCGGCACCGCGACCTCGGTCCGGTAGTAGTCGAACGCCATCGCGACCCGGTGGGCGTCGAGTTCGGTCAAGGTCATGCGCAGTTCGACGACATCCCCGGCGGTCAGTTCGCCGAAGTACTCGCAGCCGCAGCCGGTGGTGACCACGGCGAAGCCGTCGGTGAGCGAGGCGAGGACGTCGGGGGCGTGTTCGGCGAGGAACCGTTCCCGGCAATGTCCTTGCCAGCGAACGTAATGCGCGAAGTAGACGTTGCCGACGAGGTTGGTTTCCTCCAGCGTGACGGGATGGCGGTACCGGTACGCCGGGGTCATCGGGCACCGCCGACGGTGAGCAGTGCGATGGCGACTGGCAGCCGGTATCCGTCCACGGTGAACACCGCGGAGGCGATCCTGGCACCGCCGGCTGCGAGGACGAGCCATCCTCCGTCGTAGGCTCCGGAAAGCCTTGCATCCGATGGACTCGCGCTCACCTGCGTCAGGCATCGCGTCACTGTCGAGGCTCGTGCGGCCCGAAGCTCGGATGACTCGTTGCAAGGGCCGGAGATGACGCGGAGCAACCCAGCGTCCGGCGGCTCGTGTGGTTCGACGAACTCCCAGGCGCTAGCGACCGGGCAAGAGCTATCGGCGTCCACAGTGAACGGTTCACCGATCGACACTCGCAGCGACGGATCGAGTCCGAGCGCGACGGCCGTCCGGGTGATCGCCACGGACAGCAAGGCCGGGGGCCAAGGCCGGTCGTCGGGAAGCGGGCCGGTGTCGGCCAGGCGCAGGCCGGTCCATCGGACGGCGGGGCGGCCTTCCGCGTCCGTGGCCAGGACGTCCCAGGTGTAGCGGCCGTCGGCGGCGTGTTGTTCGGTGCCACGGAGGTCCCATACGCCCGTCGCGCGCGGGTCGAAGTCGACGCGGTCGCAGGCGATGGGCAGGAGACGGCGCGTCGGGACGCAGGACTGCAGGACGTGCACGGTGGCGTCATGCGCGGCTGGGTCGCCGAGCACCGAGGTGTACCAGGGTTCGTCGTTCGGAGTGATAGTGGCCCGGCAGGACCATGGGTCCGGGACGGCCACCGCGGCGACGCGGCGGAACTGTCCATTGTGGAACAAGAGCTGGTCGTAAAGGTCAGCTGGTTCGATTCGGCCTCGATCGGGCACTTCGGGCGGCGCGGTGGCGTTTTCCGAAGGAGACAAAGGGAAAACGGCGCTGAAGTGGTCCACGAGGAAGCCGGATTCGGCGCAGCGCAGCACGGTGGTGACGACGTCGCCGTCCCGCAGCGCGCATACTCGGACGACGTGCTCGCCGGTGTCGGGGATGACCACAGGCCGGTCGAATCTGACGTCGCAGGCGGTCGTCAGTGCCCGGCCCGCGACTGTCGAAGCGGCTTGCGCCAGGGCTTCCAGCCCGACGACGGCGGGCAGCAGCGCCGTCCCGTCGACGCGGTGGCCGTCCAGCCACGGGTCGGTGCGCAGGGAAAGCGTCGCGTCGGCGACGAGTTCGACGCCGGGATGGCCTGCCCGGATCCGCTGCAGGAACCGGCCTGTTCCCGCCGGGAGTTCCTCGCCGAGCCGTCCGTGCACTGACACGTCGGCCGACGTCGACGGCGTGCGCAGCAGGCGCAGGAACAGTTCCGTGCCTTCCTCGACCGGGATCGGCGTGGCACCGGAACGGGCGAGGGCCCGCGCCGCGCCCATGCGTTCGGCCATGCCGGTGCCCGACCACGCGGACCAGGCGAGGTCGAGCACCCGGCAGCTCGGCAGTTCTCGGGAGAGCCGTCGCACTTCGGCGCGCAGGAGGCCGTTGGCCAGTGCGTAGTGGCACTCCCCCGCCATCCCGGCCGACCCGATCACCGAGCCGAACGTGACCAGCAGCTTCAGCGATTCGGGCGGGACAGCCGCGAGCAACGCGCGGAGCCCGGCGATCTTCGGACGCAGGTGCGCGTGGACGCGGTCGGGTGTCAGGTCGGCGAACCGGGCGGGCTCGTTGATGCCGCTCGCGTGCAGCAGCGCGGTCACCGGCCCGGTTTCGGCGGTGAGCTTTTCCACGGCGAGCGCGACCGCATCGGGGTCGCCGACGTCGGCGGCCTCGTAGGCGACGCGGATGCCGTCCGCCCGGAGCCGGTCCAGATTGGACTGGAGAAGTTCGTCGGTCTCCGGGTGGGCGCGGCCGAGGACGGCAAGGGCGAGGCCGGTCGTGCTCGCCAGTGCGTGCGCGCAGGCGTAGCCGATGCCTTTGCCACCGCCGCTGACCAGCAGTACGTCTTGGTCGTCGAGTGGCGTTTCGGCAGGCACCGCGGACACAAGCTGCTCGCGCGGTTCGTACCAGGTGCCGTCCTCGCCGAGGACCAGTTCGCGGAATCGGCCGGGTTCGGCGTGGAGCGCGGAGAAATCCGTCGCGTGCACCGGGATTTGGGCGAGAGTGATGCCGATCTCGGGATGTTCCTGGTGCAGCGAGCGGAAGAAGCCGCTGATCGCGCAGTCGTGCGTCACCACGACGAGTGCCTTGTGGCGCAATGCTTTCCGCGCGGCATCGAGCAGTGCCTCGACGTCTTCGGGGTCGGCGAGGCACACGGTTTCGGTCGGACGCCAGGGTTCCGGCCGGGCCGGGACCAGCGTCTCGGTGAAACAGCCGAGCCACGGCCGCACGCCCAGTGTCTCCGCGTCGGATTCCGCGGTCTCCGGGAGTCGTTCGATCTCCGCGATCACCTCGCCGACCGAACTGTCGGCGAACGCCATCGACACCGACGGCAGCGTCCGGCCGAGCGCCGCCGCCGCCTCGACGACGAGCTGGGTCGCCCGCAGCGAACTCAGGTTGAGGTCGGCGAGCAGGCGGGCGTCGGAGCCGATGAGTGCCGCGTCGAGTTCGGTGGCTTCGGCGAGCAGGCCGGTGACCGTCGCGGCCGCATCGCGGGCCGGAGCGGCGTCCATGGCCTCCCTCGGCGCGGGGATCACCGACGGCGCCACGGAACAGGGGTTCGTGAGGAACTCCGGTTCGCGGTCGAGGTCGACGGGGCGCGCGGACCGGCCCGCGAACCACGGGACGAGACTCGCCGCTGCCCCGGCGGCGAACAGCGCGGCGGCGGAATCGGCGGCTGCGCGATCGCCGATGTCCAGGCTGACCGTCGGGGTCTTCTGACCGGCCAGGGTGCTCAGGGCGCGGCCGGGACCCGCTTCGCAGAACAAGTCCGCGTCGACGGCCTCGACCGCGGCCCGGAACTGCACCGGCGCGCAGAGTTGCGTGACGAGCAGTTCGACGAGGTCGTCGCCCTCGGTCAGTTGCCGACCGTACACAGTGGACATCACGGCGCGGCGTATCGGAGAAAATTCGATGCTGCTGAGGAATTCGCGCCACGGAGCGGCGCAGGCGGCCATGGCGGGGCTGTGGAAACCGTGTGACACCGGAAGCCAGGTGACGCGGAAGCCGCGCCGCTCGGCCTCGCGCGCCACCGCCCGGAGTTCGGTCACCGGGCCGGAAAGCACCTGCGACTCGACGGAATTGTCCGCGGCGAGCACGACGTCCGTACCTGCGCAGAGCGCTTCGGCCTCGCTCGTCGCGACAGCGAGCATCCCGGTGCCGGACGTGCCGTATTCGCCCATGATCCGCCCGCGTTCGACTGCTAGCCGTTCGCCATCCTCCGCGGACAGGCAGCCCGCCCACGTGAGCGCGGTCAGTTCGCCGAGGCTGTGCCCGATCGCGACGGTGGCGGTCACACCCAGTTTCTCGAGCCAGGACAGCGCCGCCTGGGACGCGCGGTAGATCGCGGGCTGGGCCAGCGTGGTGTCGGCCGGTTCCGCGCCGCTCGCCCCCTGTCCGGGGAACAGCAGCGCGACCCGGCCCGGCACGGCGTTTCCCAGCCAGGATCCTGGTGCCGTCGAGAGCTGTCCGCGCGCCAGCGACGGCACCTCGGCCGCCGCGCGGGCGGCGTGAGCGGCGAGTTCGGCCGGGGTTCGGGCGACGAGCGCGGCCCGGACCGGACCGGCTGGGTCCCGGCGTCCGTAGTGGCAGGCCAGATCGTGCAACTCGGCTCGCGACAGGCGTGGCGCGGCCTCGGCGATCCGGCTCAGCTCAGCGGCGACCCGAGCGGGATCCGGTCCGCTGACGACGATGACGTCGCATTCCGGAGCCGGACGGCTCGTCACCGGCGACCGCACCGAGCGGGGCCGCGCCGGGGAACCCAGCACGACGTGGGTGTTGATGCCGCCGAAGCCCATCGCGCTCACCCCGGCGAACCGGCGGCCGTCCGGCCAAGGCTCTGGAGCGCGCAACACCCGCAGGGTCTCCCCGAGCGCCGGATGCGGTGCCGCGCAGCCGGTGGTCGGCGGCAGAAGCCCGGACGACACGCTCAGCGCGGCCTTGACCACCCCGGCCGCGCCGGCGGCCGCCTTGGTGTGCCCGATGTTCGCTTTGACCGAGCCGAGCGCGGCGGCCGAACCGGCTCCGGACCGGGCCCGGTTCAACGCGGTCAGCTCCACGACATCGCCGACCGCCGTCCCAGTGCCGTGTCCCTCGTACAGCCCGATCTCGGCGTGCTCGACCCCGGCCATCTCGCCCGCCCGGCGCAACGCGAGCAGCTGCCCGTCCGCCTCGGGCCGGGTGATGCCGCCGCGGCCGTCCGAGGAGACGCCCCAGCCGAGGATTTCCGCGTACACCGGTAATCCCGCCGCCCGGGCGTCTTCGGCGCGGGCGAGCGCGAGCATCCCGCAGCCCTCGCCCGGCCAGAATCCGGCCGAACGCTCGTCGTAGATCCGCATTTCCTCGGCGGCGAGCGCGCCGGTCTTGGCGAATCCGACCAGCTCGAACGGGTCCAGCGACAGGTCCACTCCCCCGGCCAGCGCGAAGTCGGCTCCTCCGTCTCGGAGCGCCCGGCAGGCGGTGATCACGGCGAGCATCGACGACGCGCACGCACCGTCCACTGTGTACCCGCCGCCATGGAAACCGAAGTGGTTGCAGATGCGGCCCGCGATGGTGTTGGCGAGACTCCCCGCCAGCGTCTCGTCCCCCACTTCGGGAAACGCAGCCAGGTAACGCTTTTCGACCGCGGCGAGGTCCACGTCGTCGAGCGTCGCGCGCAGGACGTCGCGGACATAAGGCCAGCGCAGCCGCAGTGCCCGGGCGCGGGTGACTTCGCCGGTCAGGCTGTTGCCGACGATGACGGCTACCCGATCGGCGTCCAGGCCCACACCCGACGGATGCCCCGCGTCGGCGAGCGCGCGGTCCGCGGTCTCCAGCGCCAGCCAGTGCGCGGGGTCGGCGGCGCGGAACGTCGAGCCGGGGATCCGGAACGCTTCCCGGTCGAACTCCCAGTCCGCCAGCACCGCGGCCTGGGTGCTGTAGGTCCGGTCCGGGACGCTCGCGTCGGCGCTCCAGTAATCGGCGAGGTCGAGCCGGCCCGGCGGCAGCCGCCGGAACGCGCGGCGTTGGTGGAGCACGGTTTCCCACAGCTGCGCCGGGCCGTCCGCGTCCGGGTAGCGGCAGGCCATCCCGACGATCGCGATCGGCTCGCCGGATTCGCGGCGGGTCACGCGGGTTCCCGAGCCGGTACCGGATCGGCGGCAGTGCGCTGTGCCGGAACCAGGACAGTCCACTGAGGACTCTTGCGAGCGGCGACCGCGAGCACCGCAGCGCGCAGCGCGCAAGTGATCGTCAAGGCGAAGAACAGGCCGAATACGACGTGGAATTGCACCAGCACGCCGTAGACCGCGGCCGTGGCGAGACCGAAGCAGACCTGGTTCCGACGGGACGACGGCGTCGTGCCGGGGTCGGTGATCATGTAGTTGGTGAACAGGACGAACGCCGTCCCGGTGATCGGCAGCACCGCGCTGACCAGCGAAATGTCGGTGAACAGCGCGCGCAGCACGGCTTGGCCGAGGAAGCCGCCGACCCAGCCGAGGATCAGCGGCACCTTGCCGGTGAGCTTGGCGTTCAGCATGGTCCCGGCGATCAGCAGCAACGCGGGCACGACCGCGCCCCACCAGCCGGTGACCCATTCGGTGAACTCGTACGGCGGCGCGATGCCGACCCAGCCGAACAGCAGCAGGACCACCACGATGCCGACGTTGCTCGGGTTCAGCACGTGCCTGCTCTTGCCGCCGATCCGCACCCGGACGAGGTACTTCGAGGCGACGCCGACGACGGAGGCGAGCACGGTCGGCATGAACCGGTCGTTCGCGTACAGGAGCATCGCGCACGCCATGCCGGTGATGTAGGCGGGAAGCAGGAAGTCGGCCACCGCGCCCGGTTTGCCGAGGTACCGGGGCCGACGCCCGGCGGTCGCGGACTCCACCGACTCCAGCACGATCTCCGCGCTCAGCGCGGCGAACACGGCGACCACCGGCGTGAGATACGCCTGTTCGAAGCCGAGCACGGTGTGCCCGAGCACGGTCAGCACGGTGATCGACGCGCCGAACCGGCGCAGGGCGGCGGAACGGCGTTCGCTCGGCGACTTGGTCACCGGTCCTCCTCGATGGTGCCGTCGGGGTTGAGGCGCAGCTGGTGCCAGCCGGGCGGAAGCATCACCGAACCGTCGTGCCGGTGTCCGCAGCCGTCCCGCCACGCCAGCCGGACCGGTACGGAGGACGGCGGTTCGCTGCCCAGGCCGAAGTGCAGATCGGGAGCATTGACGCCGTTGTGCCCGTTGGCCGGGTACACCTGCTGCAGCCGCTTCCCGCCGCCCGGCGCGGCGACCTCCGCTTCGGCCCCGATCGCCGGCGACGTCGGCCCCGGCGCGTTCGCGCGGCACGCGTTGTCGCCTACGGGTTTTCGCAGGCGCAAGCCCAGGAAAGCGCCGGCTGGCGAGGTGTTGCGGTACAACGTGGACGGTGCCCATTGGTTGGCGACGACGAAGTCGAGCCGGCCGTCTCCGTCGACGTCGCCGACCGCGAACGAGCGGCTGACCGCGTCGGTGCCGACCCCGACCTGGTCCGCGACGTTCACGTAGCGGCCGTCCGAGCCGCGCGCGAAGAACGTGTTGCGGTCGTGTCCGGACAGGTCGGTTCCCTCGGTGAAACGCGGCCACAGCGCGGGATGGCTCAGCACGAGGTCGTTCGACATCGCGGTCTCCTGCAACTGTGCCCACCGGTTCACCTCGCCGGCGACGAAACCGGTCGCGTGCATGACTTCCTCGGAACCGGAGTTGCCGAAGTCGGCGGCTTTGACGTCCCACGACCATCCGGTGCGGGACAGGCCGAGGTCCTCGCTGTGGTCGTCGTAAGGTGCGACGCCGTTGCGCAGCTGGTCGCCAGTTTCGGCGCGGTCCGCGGTGGACTGGTAGGCGAAGTTGCTTTCCTGCAACGCGTACGGCTCGGTGATGTTGCTGACCAGGATGTCCGGGACGCCCTTCGCGTCGAGGTCGGCGAAGGCCACGCCCATGCCCTTGAACGAATCGTTGCCCAGCACCTTCGACTTCGGCGTCGTCGCGTGCCGCGTGCCGGTCGCCGTGCGGAACGCCGCGTGGCCCGGGGTGGATTCGTTGACCAGCAGGTGGTCGGGGCCGAAGTCGTTGGCCACGTACAGATCCGGCCGTCCCCGGCCGCCGATGTCCTGGGCGGCGAGCGCGAGCGCCCACCCGGTCCGCGTGCCCGGTGGGAAAGCGTCGGGCTCCTCGGCGAACCGGCCGGCTCCGGCGGAGCGGAACAGCCGGAGCGTGCCCCCGTTCACGGCGTGGGACAGCGAATCGTTCATCACCAGTTCGGGCTGGTGCGCGGTGGGATCGAGCACCCGCGCGCCGTCCGGGAAGTAATTGCCGAACACGAGGTCGGTGTGCCCGTCGCCGTCGAAATCGCCGATCGTGGCGGCGTTGGTGTTCCATACCTGGCACGGGCTGACCAGCTCGCGCGGCCGGAACGCCGCCGCCGACGGGGTGTTCCCCGGGAGTCGCTCGAAGATGACGGGGGAACGGCCCCAGTAGTAGACGACGACGTCCTGGCGGCCGTTCTCGTCCACGTCGGCGGGAAGGCAGCCCATCGGGGCCGCGAAGGACGGCATCTCCAGCCCCGACGGGACCAGGGTGAACGGCTGGTATCGCGCGCCGGTGCCGGGCGCGGGTTCGACGGTGACGGTGTCCGTGCGGGGATCCACCAGGCAGACGTCGTGCGCGATCAGGCCGCCGTCCGCGGCGAACAGCGCGGTCGCCGCGCCCACGGAGGAGATCCAGGACCGGATCTGCTCGTAGGCCGGAGCGACGGTCCGCACGTGCCGTCCGCCGGGTGCGTTGTCCGGGCTGATCTGGGCGGAGGTGAACGAGAACTGGTGCGCCAGCTCGGTTTCCTCCGCTGAGGACGGCTGCGGGACGACCGTGAACGCGAACACCGCCGTGCAGCCGAACAGCGCGACCAGGCGGGCCAGATGCCGGCGAAGAAAGGGTCTCATCGGCTCTTCCTCTCCCAGAGATACCGGATTTCCGCGCGCCAGCGCTGGTAGTGCGCGAGCGTGGACGGGTAAGGCGCGCACTGTCCGAGCGCCAGGACGGTCCAGTCCGCGGCGACGTCGGTACTGGCTCCGGCCAGCACTTCCGCCGCTTTGTCGGTGTGCGCGGGCACGATCCCGCTGACCCGCCGCGCGGCGCAGGCGAACGCGCACCCTTGGGCCAGGTGCGCGCGGTACGTCCCGGACAGGTCGGCGAGCCGGGCGAGTTCGGCGGCGTCGGCGCCGCCCGCGTAGGTCGCGGCGAGGCCGATGCCGCTCCACAGGTCCGCCTGCCGTCCGGCGGGGAACTCGGCGATCCGCAGGGCCACCCCGTCGGGGTCGGCGCATTCGCAGAACCACAGCGCCCGGCCGAGCCCTTGGTCGCGGACCTGCCGCGGTCCGCGGCCGATCCCGGGTTCTACGCGACGGCGTCCGATGACCCGGTCGGTGTGGAAAAAGCCTTGGTGGAAGCCGTATCCGTCCCAGGCCAGCCAGCGCAGCAACGGATCCGTCGCCGTGCTCCGGAAGGGGCGCAGCCGCAGCCGGGCGCAGGCCCAGCCGACCCCGACGTGCACGAGGTGCGGATACTCCGCGGCCGGTCCGTTCAGCAGCGCCCCGACCCGGCCGCGCCGGAGCGGGAGGAGCACGTCCAGCAGGGCACAGCCCATTCCCGCGCCCTCGAACGCGAACCCGCGCAGTTCCGGTTCGAGCGCGGACACCTGCTGGCCGAGGACGGCGGGGTCCGGTTCGATCGAGGCGTTCAACCCGGTCAGGAAGGCACGTCCGGCCGATTCCAGGACGCCGCGAGCCGGGCCGGGACGCAGCCGGAACCGGCGCAGGCCGAAGTCGACCTGCCGCGGGTCCTGGCGCAGCGCCCGGGCCACGATCCCGGCGCTCACCTCGCTTCCCTCGGCGCGGCCACGACGTGTTCCATCAGGGCGGTGACCAGCATCGGCCGGGCCTCCCGCTGGAAGTCGACGTCGGGATGGAATTCCCGGACGGTGCCCTCCAGCACCAGCAGGGACAGGATCGGGAACACGAACTGCGGGTCGGCGTGGAGGCCGTGCCGGCGCTGGATGTCGAACAGCTTGGCGGCGAAGGAAACCAGGTCGAAATCGGCGGCGTTGCGTCCGGTGTGCTTCTCCACCAGCGCGGCCAGCTCCGCGCGGAACCCCTCAGTGTCGCAACCTGGCGGCGCTTTCGCCGTCGACAGCACAATGTCGGCGCAGGCCTCGCCGTCGCCCTGGCTCATGCAGTAGAAGAACGCGGCGAACTTCTCCCGCGCGGACTCCGACAGCCGGACGGTGAACCCCGCGTCCAGGATCACGATCGAACCGTCCTCGCGGAAGTAGAGGTTGCCCGGGTGCAGGTCGCAGTGCACCACTCCGTCCAGGAAAAGCATCCGGTAGACCGCGCGCAACGCCCGCACGACCGCGTTCCGGCGCTCTTCCTCGCCGAGATCCTCCGGACGGCGGCGCACCAGCCCGTCGAGGAAGTCCATCACCAGAGTGTCCTCAGTGGACATTCCAGGACGGACACCGGGAACGGTCACTCCGTCCGCGAAGCTCAGTGTTTCCCGGAAGCCTTCGAGCCGCTCCGCTTCCCTCGCGAAATCCAGTTGCGCGCGAATGCTTTCGGCGAGCTGCGCCGCGACGGCGGCGACCGGCACGCCGCGCAGCATCGGCAGCCTCGCCGCCAGCCCGGCGCCTCGTTCCAGCATCGCGAGATCAGCCGACAGCGACCGGACGATGCCCGGCCGGCGCACCTTCGCCGCGACCGCCCGGCCGTCCGGGAGCACCACCCGGTACACGCAGGCGATGCTGCCCGCGCCGACCAGTTCCGGCTCCCCCGCCCCAAGCCTCAGCGCGGGCGGCATCGTGCGCGGCGGGACCGGGCGAACCTGGTCGTGCAGCCGGGAAAGCGCGCGGCACACCCGAGGCGGCAGGATGTCCGCTCGCGTGCTCAGAAGCTGGGCGGCCTTCACGAACGCCGGACCCAGCGCCACGACTGTGTCCGCCAGCCAGACGTCTCGGTCGAACCGTTCGCCGCGCAGCCACGCCGCCGCTGTCGCCGGTCCCAGCAGCAGCGACCGCCCGGCGAGCACCGCGAACGCACGTGCTGTCCGCAGCACCACCGTGCCACCCCTCGAAAACGTCATCTCTCCCCTTCGCCGCCTGGGCCGGATGCCCGACAACCGACGTTACAACCGGTAGTGCGAGATATGCTCCGAGTGACCACAGGACCATCCGTTTCAGCGAAACCGGGGCGGAAACACTCGGCCGGGCAAGGTGTTTCCCTATCGGGGCAGGGAAACCGGCCGGGCTCGCTACCGCCCCTAGGCCGCGGGGCACGGCCGCCGCCTCGGTCGTGACCGCGACTGGCACGATCCAGGCACGGTGAACCACCCTGCGTAGCCGTCGCCCGGCCGGTTTCCCTTACGCGGCGCGATACTCAGTCGACAGCGGCGGTCCGTTGCGCTTCCCGGCTGTTGCGGGCCGCGGGAAAACCGACTCCGAGCTGGTCCGCGGCGAGCGCGGTGCCTTCCAGCCGGGAACGGATCTTGGCGAACGCGGTGCTGCGCGACGTCGACTGGTCGTCAGCGAACGGGGAAAACCCGCAGTCGTCGCAGGTTCCCAGCTGCTCCACCGGGATATGCCGGGCCGCACGCAGCACGCGGTCCCGCACCTCTTCCGCGGTCTCCACCCGCGGGTCGATCGGATCGGTCACCCCGACGAACACCCGGATTCCCGGCCTGAGCTGATCCGCGACGACGCGCAACACCCGGTCCGGATCGGACTCGCTGGCGAGCTGGAGGTAGAAATTGCCGGCATTGTGCTGGAAGAGGGCCGGAAGCAGGTCGGCGTAGTCGACGTCGAGGCTGTGCGTCGAGTCGAGGTCGCCGCCGGGGCAGGTGTGGACGCCGATGCGCGCCCGCTCGGATTCGCTGAACCTCTCCAGGACCCGGTTGTTCAGCTCGACGAAATCGCGCAGGACCTGCCCGCTGGGGTCGAGCTTCAGCGACAGGCGTCCCTCGGTGAAATCCAGCTGGACAACGTGCGCGCCCGCGTCCAGGCATCCGCGGATATCGGCCTCGGCGCCGTCGACCAGGTCGTCGAGGAAATTCTCGCGCGAATAGCCGTCGATTCCGGATGCCGGGTACAGCAGGGACAGCGCGGAAGGCGCGATCACCGCCTGTTTCACCGGAAGGTTCGTGCACTCCCGGGCGGCCCGCAAATAGCGCTCGGCGTGTTCCTGGTAGCGGAACGGTCCGGAGGTCAGGCACGGCAATTGCCGCTGGTGCCCGTCGGCGAACGGGATGACGACGCCGTCCGCGGAAAGGTTCTCAGAGCCCGCGATCGGGTAGGTGACGAAGCTGGGTTTGCGCTGCTCGCCGTCGGTGACCACGGTCGCGCCCATCGCCGCCTGGCTTTCGATGGTCTCGCGAACGGCCCGGTCGAGAACGGAGGCGAACGCCGCGTCGCCGAGCTGCCCGCTTTGCCGCGCGGCAAGGGCGCCGAGCAATTCGGGCGAACGGGGGATGCTGCCGATGGGCTCGGAAGGAATGGTCATGCGGCGAGCCTAGAAGCGGGGGTGCGAGGAGGATCGAAGAAATACACCGCTGGACGTCGCTCTCCTTCTTTCGTGCCATTACCGGCTCGAAAGTGTTGACACGGCGCCGCGGCAGGACGAGTCCGCTTTATTGGCGGAGTGCGAAAAAGGTGCTTTTACCGCGCTGACAAGAATGCAGTGCCTGTCCGCGAGACTTATTCGATTCCTTGCCGTCCCCTAATCCGGGATTCCTGCGGCCGCGGCAATGCCCTGCTCCAGGCTCAAGCTGTAGTCCAGGTTCAAATGGTCGGCGTCGTAGTACACACTGACCTTCCCGATCACCGCATAGCAGCGTTGCTGGTCGCAGAAGGAGTCGGTCAGGTCGAGCAGCCGGACCTTCGGGTCGGTGCTCGCCTTCGCCGCCGCCGTCAGCGGGTCCGCCGGTTGGGCGACCGACCGGGCGACCGCGCATTGCCTAGGGTCGTCCGGATTCAGCACTACGCAGTCGGTGGCGCGGACAAGTCCGTTGAGCGGCGGGTCTGCCATCACGAACACCGTCGCGCCGGTGCCGGTCCACTGCGCCCAGTACGAGTTCAGCCCGTCCTGGTACTGCTCCGCTTGCGACCGTCCGCTGTGGTCGTCGGCTCGCTCGTGCCTGCTGTAGAACGACGTGAACACGTACGCGGGCCGCGTTTTCGCGATGTCGCCGGCCATCTGTTTCGTCCAGGCCATGCACCGCCGGTCAAGGGCGGTGCCGTGGTAGTTCAGGGCTTGGATCCCGGCGAACGGGCAGCCGCCCAGGTAGCTCGTGTACATCAGCCAGTGGTTCTTGCGGGCGAGGCTCAGCAGCGGGCCTTGCCATTGCTGGGCGTGCGAATCGCCGGCCAGCCACACCACCGTGGGGTTGGCCGCGCCTTGGCTGAAATCGCATTTGGTGGTCGTCTTCGTGCCGTCGTTCGCCGAGTACTGCGACAGCGGCGGCGGGCAGTCCGCGGGCGGCGTGTAGTACCGGTTGGCCGGACCCATCTCGACGCTCCTGGCCGGGCCGAACGGGTCAGCGCACGCGTTGCCCGCCATCAGCGCCCTCGCGCCGTGGCAGGGGCCGGTCATCTCGGCGGCCAGGTCGCGCGCCGCTTGGTCGACGTGCCGTTGGTACGTCCAGGTCAGGCCGCCTGCCGCGGCGCACACCACGAGCATTCCGGCCGCCATGGCGGCGAAGGTCGCCCCGGCGGTGCGGCTCAACGGCCGCCAGGTCCGGAGCGGGTCCTCGACGAGCCGCTTCGACGCGTACGCCGCGATCAGGGACGCGGCCACGATGCCCGCCTTGACCTGCCAGGTCAGTGTGCCGGCGACGAGCGCGCCGGGGAAGGCGAACGGGGCCAGCATGATCAGCGGCCAATGCCACAGGTACAGCGAGTAGCTGACATTCCCGAGCCACTGCACGGGAGGCGACGAGGACAGCGGGGTGTGCCATTGCCGTCCCTCGCGGCTGCCGCCGAAGATGACCAGCGCGGTGCCGACGGCGGGCACCAGCGCGGTCGCACCGGGGAATGCGGTCTGATCGTCGAACAGCATCGCGGCGACGGCGACAGCGGCGAAACCGGCCAGTGCGGACAGATTCGCGGCGATCTTCGGCAGAACGTATTTCGCGCCGCCGAAGGCCAGCAACGCGCCGAGCGCGAACTCCCACACCCGCACCGGCGTCACGAAGTACGCCTGGCTTTTGGACACGTCGGTGAACCAGATGCTGAACCCCAGCGAGGCGGCCCCCACGATCGCGACACCGGCGATCCGCGCCCGTCGCGCCCGGATCTTGAACAGCACCAGGAGAAGCAGCGGCCAGAACAGGTAGAACTGCTCCTCGACCGAGAGCGACCAGTAGTGCTGGGACAGGCTCGCCGACTGGGTGAAATGCGAGTAGTCGACGGAATGCGCGGCCAGCAGCCAGTTTTCCCAGTAGAGCGCGCTCGCGACGACTTCCTGCGCGTTGGACTCCCAGCGCGGATAGGGCATCAGGAAGTACGCGGCGACGATGACGAAGGCCAGGACGAGAAACGCCGCGGGGAGCAGGCGGCGCACGCGGCGGGCGTAGAACTTCGCGAGCCGGATCCGCCCGGTGCTCGCGACCTCGCGGACCAGATGCGAAGTGATCAGGAAGCCGGAAATGACGAAGAAGACGTCGACGCCGACGTAACCGCCGGTCAACCGCTGGGGCCAGAGATGGTTCAGCACGACCAGTCCGACCGCCACGGCGCGCAACGCCTGGATGTCCGGCCGGAACGCCGGTCTTCGCTCCCCTGACGACTGCGAGGGCCGCACAGGCCCGCTCAACGTCCCCGTGCCCATTCCGCCCCTTATGTCCCGCCCCGCTGAAAACTCAGTGATGCTAGCGGGACCGGCCGACGGACTCGGCACGGGCTGGCCGAATCGCCGACGCGACGTGCGCAAAGAGGGGACGGCAGCTGCCGTCCCCTCTTTCGGTCCGCGCTCAGCGCCAGCCCAGCTCCGGAGCGACGTGGGTCAGGATGCTCTCCAGCACATGGGCGTTGTAGTCCACGCCCAGCTGGTTCGGCACAGTCAACAGCAGCGCGTCCGCGGCCTGCACCGCCTCGTCTTCCTTCAGTTCCCGCACCAGCTCGTCCGGCTCGGCCGCGTACGAGCGGCCGAAGATGGCTCGGGTGTTTTCGTCGATCATGCCGATCTGGTCGCGCGAGTTGCGATCGCGGCCGAAGTACGCGCGGTCCAGGTCGTTGGTCAGCGCGAAGATGCTGCGGCTCACCGAGACCCTCGGCTCGCGTTCGTGGCCTGCTTCCTTCCACGCTTCGCGGTAGGCCTCGATCTGCTTGCGCTGCTGGACGTGCAGCGGTTCGCCGGTCTCGTCGTCCTTCAGCGTGGAGCTTTGCAGGTTCATGCCCAGCTTCGCCGCCCAGACCGCGGTCGCGTTCGAGCCCGAACCCCACCAGATGCGGTCGCGCAGGCCTTCGGAGTGCGGTTCCAGGCGGAGCAGGCCGGGCGGGTTGGCGAACATCGGGCGCGGGTTCGGCTGGGCGAAGCCTTCGCCTTCGAGCAGTTTCAGGAACACCTCGACGCGGTCGCGGGCCATGTCCGCCTCGGTCTCGCCGTCGGCGGGGGCGTAGCCGAAGTAGCGCCAGCCGTCGATGACCTGCTCGGGGGATCCCCGGCTGACGCCCAGCTGGAGCCTGCCCCGCGAGATGAGGTCGGCCGCGCCCGCGTCCTCCACCATGTACAGCGGGTTCTCGTAGCGCATGTCGATCACGCCGGTGCCGATTTCGATCTTCGACGTGCGCGCGCCGATGGCCGCGAGCAGCGGGAACGGGCTGCCCGCCTGGCGCGCGAAGTGGTGCACGCGGAAGTACGCGCCGTCGACGCCCAGCTCCTCCGCCGCGACCGCCAGGTCGATCGACTGGTGCAGGAAGTCGGAGGCCGACCGGGTCTCGGAGTGCGCGCTCGCCGACCAGTGGCCGAACGAGAGGAAGCCAATCTTCTTCACGCATCGTCAAACGTTCAACTACCCGGCATCATTCCCGGGCGTCCGAGAGCTCAGCGGGCGAGGCGTTCCAGCAGGACGACGGTCACCGTGTCGCCGGCCTCCTTGCCGATCGCCTTCCGGAGTCCGGCGTTGACCGGGAGTTTGTGGGTGCCGTCGCCCAGCGCCATGAACGAGCTGCGGAACGGCTCGCCATCGACGGTTCCGCGGACCTTCACCAGGCCGTGGGTGCCGAAGAACTCCGCCGAGCCGGGCCAGACCAGGTAGGTGTGGCCGCCCTTGGCCGGGCTCTTGCGCAGGGTCGCGGTGAATTCCTCGTGGAGTTCGGTCATGATCGGGTGCTCCTTGCCCTCGGATGGCTGGTCATCCCGAGGTACGAACCTGGTCGCGGGATTTCGACATCGGCTCTCATCCGTGCGTGCGGCGTCCGTTCAGGTAGGTGGCCTGGACCGGGATGTCGCGGATCGCGGACGGGTCGGTGTCGTGCGGGTTGCCGGCGAGGATCACCAGGTCAGCGGCCTTTCCCTCAGCGAGGCTGCCGACGTGCCGGTCGAGGTGGAGCTGCCAGGCGGCGTCGATGGTCTGCGCCCTGATGGCCGCCTCGACGGTGACGCGCTGCGAAGGGGCCAGCACGCGACCGGAGCCGCGGGCGGTGCGGGTGACGGCGGTGGCGATGTTGCCGAGCGGGCTGGGCGGCGTGACGGTGCCGTCGTTGTGGAAGGACACGCGCAGCCCGGCGTCGAGCGCGGATTGGGCCGCCATCCAGTGGCCGCCGTGGTCGGGGCCGAAGAGGTCGTCGAGGAGCACGTCGCCCCAGTAGTGCAGGTGCTCGATGAACAGGCTGACGGTGACGCCGAGCTTCGCGGCTCGCTGGAACTGGTCGGGACGCATGGCGCCGGCGTGTTCCAGCCGCAGCCGCCAATCGCCGGGATGCGCGGCGAGGGCGGCTTCGTAGGCGTCCAGGACGTCGTCGACGGCACCGTCGCCGTGCACGTGGCAGGCGACTTGGAACCCTTGTCCGACAAAGGAAACAGCGAGTTCGCGGAGCTGGTCTGCGGTCCAGTTCGCGCCGCCGTGGTGGTGCGGTTCGAGACCCATCCGGCGAGTGGCGTCGGTGTCGAGGTAGCCGAAGGTGGTTTTGATGTTGCCCTGCCACGGCGACCCGTCGGCCCAGATTTTCATGCCGATCTGGCCGAACAGGTCGGTGTCGGCGGGCCACGGTCCACTGCGGCGAGCGGGGTCGCGGGCGAGGTCGAGCGTGGCCATTTCGTACGCGCGCAGCCGGACCAGCGCGTCGGGGCCGGCGGCGGACAGCAGTTGCTGTTGTCCTGCAGAATACGCGAGTTCGCTGACCGTCGTGGTTCCCGCGGCGGCGTGCTGGCGGAAGGCCCAGGCGAGGTTGGCCGGCAGGTTCTTGGCGATGGCCTCGACGGCGGGGCCGCCCAGCCGCTGGATCGCGGCGGCTTCGAGAACCTCGCCGGTGAGGTCGCCGGAATCGTCGCGGACGAAGGACGCGCCGGGCGGGTCGGGGGTGTCGCGGGCGAGGCCCGCGGCGGCGAGCGCGGCGTGGTTTCCGTAGGCGGCGTGGCCGCTGTTCGCGACGACCACCACGGGATTGCGCGGGGCGAGCCGGTCCAGCACGTCGGCGGTCGGCAGTTCCAGCCCGGGCTGGAGCAGGACGTCGATGCCGTAGAAGAGCAGCGGCACGCCCGGTCGCGCCCCGGCGGCGGTGTCGGCGATGGTCCGCAGCACGGCCGCGCCGTCCTGGATCGCGAAGGGCCGCACGTCCACCGACGGCGGAGCGAGCGCCAGCGCCATCTGCGTGGGATGGCCGTGGGCCTCGACGAAACCGGGCAGCAGCGCCGCGCCGCCCAGGTCGACCACCTCGGTGGCGGGCGTGCGGCGCGCCACGACCTCGTCGCGGTCCCCGACGGCGGTGATGATCCCGTCCCGGACCGCGATCGCCTCGGCCTCGGGCCGCCCGCCGTCGGCGGTCAGGATCGGGCCGCCGGTGAAGATCAGGTCGGTCATAACCCGACAGTCGACCACGGATCCGCCCGCCGCGCCCTCCCCGGACGGCCTCGGCATCCACGGCAGGGTGTCGGTCGCGGCCGCCGGCCCGCCGAATTGGTTCCGGCCGCCGCCGAAAAGGGCCTGTTCGGCGAGCCCGATTCACGAACGATGTCATTGGCCAACGAATTCGTGGTCCGCGAATCAGGTGGCGCGCCGCCCATTCGAATCCGCACGACGAATCACGGTTTCCGTTCCGCGGCGCGGCGCCCGGACGAGACCGAAGCACGTCCCGCCTTCGCACTGCTCCGCTGAGCGGGATCTCCTTGACAGCACCTCGGTGCGCGCCGACGATGATTCATCAGATGTATCGGCCACTCGCTCGCCCCGATTCCCCAGAAGATCGAGAAATTCCCCGCTAGGCATCGGACCACTGGACTTCACCGTGGAGGTTCCATGACGACCTTTCCTCGTCGGCACGCACTCGGCATGGCACTCGGCGGCGCGGTGCTGCTCGGCACAGCGGGCACCGCGGCGGCCGCGAGCGGGCCTGCGCAGCCGGTGGTCACAGACGGCGCTGGCACCCCGGTCGTGCCGCCGCCTCCGCCCGTCCCCGTCCCTCTCGACGCGTGGTTCGACAACGACGGCATCGACTCCGCGAGCGCGCACGACGGGAACTTCGACGGCTCCGGCTACACCTTCCCGGCGGAGCAGATTCCCGCGGGCAGCACCGTCACCGCAGGCGGCGTGCCCTATCTGCTCGGCTCGGCCGCCGCCGGAGCCAAGAACAACGTCATCGCGCTGGGCCAGCGCATCGACCTGCCGAAGGGCCGGTACTACGGAGCCGCGTTCCTCGTCGCGTGCAGCTACGGCAGCACCGGAGGCGACGCGACCGTCCACTACGCCGACGGCAGCACCAGCACCGCCACCCTGTCCGGCTCCGACTGGTGGGGCTCCGGCGGCGCCGTCGTCTCGACCTTCCGGTACGGCCCGGGCGGCGTCACCGACCAGAACCCGGTGTCGATCAGCACCGCGCAGGTCTGGATCGACCCGGCACGCGAAGCGGTCGCCCTGACCCTGCCCAAGACCGCCCCGCCCGCCGCGAATGTGCCGAGCCTGCACGTGTTCGCGCTGACGCTGCAACCGATCGCGCAGGGTCGTTCGGCCACCGTCCTCGACGCCCGCGCCACCGCCAACCTGCTGCAAGACGGCGGTCCGCAAGCTGTCGAGGCGACGATCGTCAACACCGGCACCGTCTGGCTCGAAACGCGCGACCGGATCACCGTCACGCTCGACGTCCCCGGCGGCCGGGTCCGCACTCCCGCGCCGATTCCGCGCCTCGCGCCGGGCGAACAGACCACCGTGCGGCTCGGCCTCACCCCCGACCGCGGCCTGCCCGCCGGAACCCCCGCGACCGGCCGGATCCGCGTGCTCGCCGACCGTTCGACCATCGCCACCCAGACCCTGCCGGTGCCGCTCGGCATCCCGGACTTCCGGCCCACCGACGCGTCGCTGTCCACGCATCGCGCGCCGTATTGGTTCTGCGACGCCAAATTCGGGATCTTCATCCACTGGGGCGTGTACTCGGTGCCCGCGTGGGCTCCGG
This sequence comes from Amycolatopsis sp. NPDC059235, assembly GCF_042754125.1. Classification (NCBI taxonomy): domain Bacteria; kingdom Bacillati; phylum Actinomycetota; class Actinomycetes; order Pseudonocardiales; family Pseudonocardiaceae; genus Amycolatopsis; species Amycolatopsis sp. NPDC059235. The sequence goes on along the minus strand of NZ_JBHZAG010000019.1, from coordinate 9,962 downwards.
TCGGGCAGCAGTACGCCGAGTGGTACTGGAACAACCAGCAAGATCCCAATGGCCCCACCTACGCCTACCACGCGAAGACCTACGGCGAGTCGTTCGTCTACGACGACTTCATCCCGAAATTCACCGCCGCGCGGTTCGATCCGCGTTCATGGGTGCAGCTGATCGAGGACGCGGGCGCGCAATATTACGTGCTCACGTCCAAGCACCACGACGGTTTTGCCTTGTGGGACACCAAAGTCAGCGGCCGCAACGCGAAGAAGCTCGGCCCGCGCCGGGATCTCGTCGCCGATCTGTTCGCCGCCTCGCGCAAGTACACGCCCGGTCTGCGCAACGGTCTGTATTTCTCGCTGCCGGAGTGGTTCAACCCGGACAACCCGTGGATGGGCCACGCGCCGCGCAACCCCTACACCGGCGCTCCGGTGCCGTACACCGGCTACACCGCCGGCCGCGATTTCGTGAAGGACCTTCAGGCGCCGCAGGTGCTGGAGCTGATCTCCGGCTTCGACCCGGACGTGCTCTGGTTCGACATCGGGGGTGTGAACGACAGCCGCGACGTGCTCACCGAGTATTTCAACCGGGCCAAGAACCGGCGTCGCCCCAAGGACGTCACGTACAACGACCGCGGCGGCATCCCGGACCACGACTTCACGACGCCCGAGTACACGACGTACCCGAACACTGTCGTCGCGAAATGGGAGTCAAGCCGGGGACTGGACCCGTACTCGTACGGCTACAACCGCGCGACGCCGGACGACAAGTACATGACCACCGACGATGTGGTGCACACGCTGGTCGACGTCGTGTCGAAGAACGGCAACTTCCTGCTGGACATCGGCCCGGATTTCGACGGCGCCATCCCCGCCGTCATGCAGCAGCGGCTGCGCGAGACCGGGGCTTGGCTGCGCACCAACGGGGAAGCGATCTACGGCACGACTTACTGGTCGCGCATGGCCCAGCTCGGCGACCTGCGGTTCACGGTCCAGCCCGGTTCGGCTTTCTACCTCATGTCGCTCGTCGCACCTGGGTCGCAGCTCGTGGTCGACGCCCCGATCCCGATCCGCCGCGGCGACCGCGTGTCGATGCTCGGCTACGGCGGCCCGCTGCACTGGAGTCAGAACGACGGCCGCCTGGTGATCGACGTTCCCGCAGCCGCGCGGGCGGCGGGGAAGCACGCATGGGTGTTCAAAGTGGACTGGCGCTGACCCTGACCGGGGCGGTCCGCGACGGGCCGCCCCGGCAACCGCTCTCCAGATCCCTCGCCCGGGCCGCCACATCGGCGTCCGAACAAAACCCGCGGCCGCTGCGCTTCAAACACAGCAGCCCCAGCAGCTTCCCGCACCTATCCACCACAGCCAGTCGCCGACGGGACATCCCCAGCCACGTCGAATACAGATCCGCGTCCGGGCCAACGACCCGACCAGACAACCGCCCCGCCCGATACGCCGGAAGCGCCTCCGCCAGCCCGTCGAGATCCGGCCGTTCCACGACGCTCAGCAGCGTCTCCCCGGAAACGACCAGCGCGGCATGCACATGATCATCCTCGAACAGCCCCCGCACCTCACCGACGGTCGCCGACGCGTCGAGCACCTTCGGGGCCCGGAGCATCGCCTCGCCGGCCGTCGACGCGCCGCGGAAATCCGGAGACGTCACTGCGGGTTGTCCCACTCCGCGTCGGACTGGTCCTCCGCCGCCGTGCGCTCCCGCGCCAGTTCCAGCGCGCGCCGGGCGGTGGCCTCGTCCGGGTACGGGCCGAGCCGGTCGACGCCGCGCGACTGGCGGCCGCGTTCGACCTCGTTCGTGCGCGTGTTGTAGTACCACTCTTCGGACATCGTCAGCTCCCCAAAGAATCGATCGAGCGAGCCGAATCGACTCGCAGCGCCTGCATCGCGGTGACCAGTTCGGCCAGGTCCCGCGGATCGGTCAGCGTCCGGTCGGTGAGTTCCCGGATCCGGCGCAACCGGTACCGGACCGTGTTCGCATGGCAGTGCAGCACCTGCCCCGCGCGTTCGGACGAACCGCCGTGCGCGAAGTACGCGTCCAGCGTCTCCAGCAGCACGTCGCGTTCCTCGGCGGGCAGTTCCAGCACCGCCCCGAAGACCTGCTCCCCCAGCCGGCGGCCCTCGTCCGGGTCGTAGGCGACGAACGCCGCCAGCGGGCTCGGATCGAACGCGCGGACCTCGCCGCGCTCCGGCGGGATGCCGGACAGCGCGGTCCGCGCCAGGTGGACCGCGCGCGGGGTTTCGGTCAGGGAGCGAAACAGCGGGCTGACGCCGGTGCGGGCCAGCGCCAGCTCGCGCAGCAGGGCGAGCATCGCGTCGTACTGCTCCTCGCGCAGCGAGACTACGCCGGCCTGCAGCGTCGGCGAGAGATGCCATGCCGACACGATGCCGAGCTGCCCGAGCCGCCGTTCGATGCCGACCAGGCTCTCCTCGGCCAGCCCGCGCGTCTCGGCGGCGACCACGGTCAGCTTCCCGTCCAGCGACAGGCCGAGCAGCCGTCCCGCCTCCCACGGCCCGGAATCGGATCCGCGCGCGCCGGTCAGCAGCACCTCGGCCAGCGCGGACCGCCGCCGCTGCTGCGCGACCAGCAGTTCCGCGCTCGCCGCCCGGTACGCCTCGGTCACCCGGACCGCGTGCTCGTCGGTGACCTGCCACAACAGGCTCGCGACGTCGATCAGCACATCGGTGCTTCCCGTCGCGCGGGCGCGGCCGACCAGCAGGTCCCACAGCATCGCGCAGGCGATCCGGTACACCTGCAGCACCTCGGGCAGCGGCGCGCCCTGGTGCGCCCGCCGCCGGCCGGTCTCCTTGGGCGCGCGCTGGTCCGGGGCCTCGGCGCCGCCCAGCGCGTCGACCATGAACCGGAGGTTCACCGCGATCGAGCGGTGCAGGTCGGCGCGCGGGACGATCTTCTCGTCCCGGTACATCCCGATCCGCTCGCAGCTGGCCGCGCAGACGTCGTCGATCAGCCGGGGCAGCCGTGCGTCGGCCCAGGCGACGAGTTCGGTCAGGGCGGCGGTCCGCACAGCGTTTTCCTCCCGGTCGGCCACGTCCGGGATCGTACCCGCGCCCCGGACCGGCCGCCCGCGCGGATTTCCCCCGACCGGAAACGCGCGACGATTTACCGCGCATTTTGTGGGCCGCTACAGAAATGTTTGTCGGCGCCCACAATGGCGCTGTTCGCATTCTCCGCCCGGATGCCCCGCACGGTCCGCTGTGCTTGAATCAGAGAAGAGAAGCACAGATTCGGGCCGAGAGGGTTACGGTGGACGAGCAGCGCGAGGACCAGCCGGAGTTCAAGCCTTACCACCATCCGGCCGCGGGCTGGGGCGCGGCGAAAAGCGTGACGCAGTTCCTCGTCCGGGAACGGGAACTTCTCGCCGGGCCGCGCGCGATCGTGAAGATGAACCACGAGAACGGCGGGTTCGACTGCCCGGGCTGCGCGTGGCCGGACGACACCAAGGGCCTGCATCTCGACATTTGCGAAAACGGGATCAAGCACGTCACCTGGGAGATGACGCGGAAACGCGTCGGCGCGGAATTCTTCGCCGCGCACACGGTGTCCGAACTGGACGGTTGGAGCGACACCGCGCTGGAGGCGCAGGGCAGGCTCACCGAACCGCTGCGGTACGACGAGAAGACCGACCGGTATGTCCCGATCTCGTGGGACAAGGCGTTCCAGCTGGTCGGCGACACGCTGCGCGGCCTCGACTCCCCCGACCAGGCGGCGTTCTACACCTCCGGACGGCTGGGCAACGAGGCGACGTTCCTGTACCAGCTGTGGGCGCGCGAGTTCGGCACGAACAACCTGCCGGACTGCTCGAACATGTGCCACGAGGCGAGCGGCCGCGCGCTGCAGGCCGCCATCGGCACCGGCAAGGGCACCGCGGACATCCACGACTGGGAAGCCGCCGACGCACTCTTCATCATGGGCGTCAACGCGGCGTCGAACGCGCCCCGGATGCTCACCGCGCTCGCCGAGGCACACCGGCGCGGCGCGCAGATCGTGCACATCAACCCGCTGGTCGAGGCCGGGGCGACGCGCACGATCATCCCGCACGACTTCGCCCGGATGGCCACTTTCCGCGCCACCCCGACGTCCACGCTCAACCTGCAGCCGCGCATCGGCGGCGATCTCGCCTTCATCCGAGGCATGGCGAAGGCCCTGCTCGAGATGGCGGAAACCGATCCTGCGGCGATCGACTCGGATTTCCTGGAGACTTACACCTCCGGCGTCGAGAAGTACCGCGTAGTCTGCGAAACCACGCCCTGGGCGGACCTGGAACGGCAGTCCGGGCTGTCCGAGGCCGAAATCCGGGCGGCGGCGAAGATCTACCGCGACGCCGACCGGTCGGTCATCAGCTGGTGCCTCGGCGTGACGCAGCATGAGCACGGCGTCGACACCGTCCGCGAGATCGTGAACCTGTTGCTGCTGCGCGGAAACATCGGCCGCCCCGGCACCGGGCCGTCGCCGGTGCGCGGGCACAGCAACGTGCAGGGCAACCGCACCTGCGGCATCGACCACCGCCCGGCGCCGGAGTTCCTCGACAAGCTCGCGCGGGTCTGCGGCATCGACCCGCCGCGCCACCACGGGCTCGACACGGTCGGCACGATCGAGGCGATGCACCGCGGCGACGTGCGGGTGTTCGTCGGCATGGGCGGCAACTTCGCGCTCGCCGCGCCCGACACTCCCTACACCTTCGCGGCGTTGCGCAAATGCGAGCTGACCGTGCAGGTCAGCACGAAGCTCAACCGCAGCCACCTCGAACACGGCAAACAGGCGCTGATCCTGCCCTGCCTCGGCCGGACCGAAAAGGACTTCCAGACCGCCGGGCTGCAGTCGACGTCGGTCGAGGACGCGATGAGCATGGTCCATTTGTCGACGGGGATGAAGAAGCCGGCCTCGCCGCACCTGCTGTCCGAACCCGCGATCATCGCCGGGATGGCGAGCGCGACGCTGCCGGAGAGCGCGACGCCGTGGGCGGACTACGTCGGCGACTACAACCGGATCCGCGACACGATGGCGCGGGTGCTGGACGGTTTCGAGGATTTCAACACCCGCGTCCGCGAACCGCTCGGCTTCCGCATCCACCAGGCCGCGCGCGAACGGGTCTTCCACACGCCGTCCGAACGCGCCGAGTTCTCGACCGCGGACCTGCCGGACGTCGTCCCCGCCGCCGGCACGCTCGCGCTGGGCACGATGCGCTCGCACGACCAGTGGAACACGACGATCTATTCCGACGACGACCGGTACCGCGGCATCAAAAACCTCCGCACGCTGGTGTTCCTCAACGCCGAAGACATGCGCGACCGAGGTCTGGGCGAGTTCGACGAGGTCGACATCACCGCCACCGCGAAGGACGGCACGACGCGTTCGGTGCGGCGCTACCGGGCGATTCCGTACGACATCCCGCGCGGCTGCGCGGCCGGGTACATGCCGGAGATGAACGTGCTGTGCGCGATCGGCGACTACAGCACGCAGAGCGATCAGCCGCTGATGAAGCATCTGAAGGTCACGGTCGAACGCTCCGCGTGAGACCGGCGGTTCGGCACGGGGCACGGACCAGCACCGCTGCCCCGATGCCGGCCGCGACGCCGACGAGCGTGTCCGCCACCCGCGCCGTCAGCAACGTCTCCGGCGCGGCAGGCGCGGCTAGCTCCGTCATCACCAGGATCAGCGGTGTGAAGAACCCCAGCGCGATTCCGTAGTGGCGGGACATGAACAACTCCGTCGGGAACAGCAGCACGATCACCGCCAACGCAAGCGGCGCGGCCCCGAACCCCGGCAACAGCAGCAAAGCCGTGACGACCAGCCCGGCCAGTGTTCCGAGGACCCGGTGCGCGCTGCGGTCCAGCACGCTGCGCAGTCCCGGATGCAACCGGCTGCGCGGATCGGCCGCCGCCAGCGGAACCGCCGCCGAGGCCATCGCCCAGTTCGCGTGGTCCACGCCGAGCAGCAGCCCGACCGCGCCCGCGGCAGCGATCGCCAACGCGTACCGAGCCGCGTGCACAACCGCGCACGCCGCACCGCAACCCGGCGCGCACCCCGGCGTTGCCGGTGCGGCCGAACGCTCCGGACCAGTCAGTCCAATAAGGACACACCCGGCGATTGTGCCCGCACACAACGCGATTCCCGCCCACGGCCCGACCCGCCCGGCAGGCACCAACGCGATCGCACCGAGCGCGAAAATCCCGAAGAACGGCCCGCGCGGACTCAAGTCCAGCCGATTCGTCACCAGCGCACAGCCGAACGAGAACGCCGCTTCGGTGACCACCAGCAACCAGGCCGGTGCGTGAGACGCTGACAGGAGGACACCCAGCGAGACCCCGCTCAACAGCACCGCGCCCGCCTGGAGCTGGTGCCGGAAGCGAAGAGCCCGCGTCTCGGCGCGGCCGTACATCCCGGCGAACGAACCGAACGCGGCGAAAATGATCAGATCCGGACGCCCCGCCGCGAGCAGCGCCAGCCCCGGAATCAGCAACCCCGCCGCGACCCGGCTTGCGTGCCACCATTCGCCGCCGCCGAACGAGCGCGCGGCCGCGGCCGAGGTCGCCACCGGCACGCTGTCCTCCGCTTGGTTGTTCTTGTTCGAACGTCGGCTACCGGGATCCGCCGGTCGTCCCACGATACCCGCGCGAGGGGCGGCGACCGGCCGGATTGTGGCGCGCCACAACGAAGTCTGCGCCGGGTGCCAATCAGCCGAGCTGGCTGAGCGCGCAGGCGATGTTCTGGTCCACGACGTCCAGCGTTGCCGCCCGGCGAGGTCCAGCGTGCCGCCGGTTGTCCAGGAACAACCGGTAGACGCCCTTTTCGAACCGCCCCGCAGCCTCCGCACCGACATCAGTTCGCGCGTGCCGAACGCCGCGCGTGCCACCCCGGTCAAGTCCTGGTGGCCGAGCCGCCCCGGGTTTCGCTCACTTCCGCGCCCTGCTGCCGCGGCGGATGTCACTCTTGGCGGGAAACGTGGTACTCACTGCCGCTGGCGCGACGGTCCCCGCCGGTTCCGGCGCACACTCTCCCCACGAAAGGACACGAGACCACCAGCAGCCTCGGGAGCCTCCAGTGAGACGCACCAGAATCGCTCTCTTCGCCCTGCTCGTCCTCTGCGCCGCGAGTTTCAGCCCCGCCGCCGCGTCGGCGAAACCCCGACACGACGCCTTCGCCCTCTCCAGCACCGCCTTCGCCGACGGCGGGATGATTCCGAAGGTCCACGACTGCGCCAGCAGCGGCGACGGCGACCCTGAAAAGAAGGACGAGTCGCCGCCGCTGGCCTGGTCCGGGGCGCCGGAGCAGGCCAAGAGCTACGCGGTCGTCATGCACGACCTCGACAACGGCATCATCCACTGGGTCATCTACGACATCCCGGCCGCCACCGCCGAGCTGCCGCAGAACGTCGACCACGCGTATCAGCCGGCCGTTCCCGCCGGGTCGCGGCAGGCCTACTACCGCGGCAGCGCGAACTTCTTCGGCTATCAGGGGCCGTGCACGACGAACCACACGTACGAGTGGGCCGTGCACGCGCTGAACAAGGAGTCGCTCACTGAGCTCGACTCCAGCTCGTCCACCCAAGCCGCGGAGACCGCCATCGACGCGGCCACCATCGCGACTGCTTCGCTGCGGGGCAACTCGTAGGCGGGGTTCGAGGGGCGCGGCGCCAGAAGGCGATCGCCTGACGGGCCGCGCCCCGTCCAGCACCCGCGTTGATCTCCGCCCGCGCGGCAACCGGCGGTCACCTGAAGCGAGAACCGTCCGGGCGCGGGTTCAGAAAGCGATCACCTGGCGGACCGCGTCCCCGTCCCGCAGCCGGGCGAACCCCGCGTTGATGTCCTCCAGTTCGATCGAATGCGTCAGCAACGCTTCCACCGGCAGCAACCCAGCCTGGAACAGCGCGATGAACCGAGGCACGTCCCGCCGCGGCACGCACGAGCCCAGGTAGCTTCCCCGCAGGGTTTTTTCCTCCGCTACCAGGCTTTGCGCGGGCAAGGTGAGCCCGGCCGACGGGTCCGGCAGGCCCACGGTCACCGTCGTCCCGCCCGGCCGGGTCGCTTCGTACGCCTGGCTCAGGGCGGCGACCACACCGGTGGTGTCGACGGCGTAATCCACCCCGCCGCCGGTCAGCTCGCGGATCTCCGCGACGTCACCGGTCAGCACCGTGGCTCCCAGCGAACGCGCCAGCTCCCGCTTGCTCGGCACCGGATCGATCGCGAGCAGAGTGCTGGCGCCGGCGGCCTTCGCGCCGAGCAGCGCAGATAGGCCGACTCCGCCGAGGCCGAACACTGCCACGCTGTCCCCGGGGCGCACGTCCGCGGCGTTGAACACCGCGCCCGCGCCGGTCAGCACCGCACAGCCGAACAGCGCCGCGATCTCGAACGGCAGCGCCTTGTCGATCCGCACCGCCGACCGGTCGGACACGACCACGTGCGAGGCGAACGCGGAAACTCCGAGGTGGTGCAACGGATTCCCGACCGGAGACGACCACCGGACGTCCCCGCCCAGCAGCGTGCCCTCGCGGTTCGCGGCCGCGGCGGGACCGCACAGCGCGGGGCGGCCTGCCGTGCACGGGGCACAGTCGCCGCAGGAGGGCACGAACGTCAGGACTACGTGCTCGCCGGGCTGGAAATCGCTGCCCGGTCCGGCTTCGACGACTTCACCGGCCGCCTCGTGGCCGAGCACCATCGGCACCGGGCGCGGGCGTGAGCCGTCGATCACCGACAGGTCCGAATGGCACAACCCGGCCGCGCGCACGCGCACCAGCAGCTCGCCGGGTCCGGGCGGGGCCAGCGTCAGCGTCTCGATCTCCAGCGGCTTCCCGACCTCGCGCAGGACCGCGCCGCGAACCTCCATCACGCACCGACCGGGACGCAGCGGGTGACGAGCCGTTCGGACAGCAACGGAACGACCTCGCCGAGCACGATCCGCGTGAAATGCTCCGACGCGCAGTGCGCGGTGAAGTCCGCCTCGCTGTCGTACTCCTCGACGATCACCACGACCCCGTCCTCGATTCCCGTGTGGACGGTGTACCGCCGGCAGCCGGGCTCGCGCCGCGACGCCTCCGCCATCGGGCCGAGCAGTTCGACGACCCGGTCCCGCTCCGCGGTCACATACCGGGCCACCACTACGAAACTCATTCTTCTCCTGTACGCAGCCGGGACCGGGTCAGCGACCACAGCCCCGGATCGGAGGACGCGGCGGCCGCCGCGCCCATCGCCAACGAATGCGCCACGCCGTCCCGGTCGGTGACGAAACCGGCCGCGACGAACGGCGACATGACCTCCCGCGCCGACTCCGACATCCACGGGATGATCGGGGCCGGCATCAGCTCCACCAGGTCGGGGCCGCTGCGCTTGACCGCCTCCAGGCTCCGGTTGAGGTTCGAGCGGTCGGTGACGAACACCTTGTGCATCGTCAGCATCGACAGCGCCCGCGCCCGTTCGATCGGCGCGACCCGGGTGCTGACCACCCCGGCCGCCCCGATCTCCTGGAGGAAGTCCACGCCCGCGCGGTCGGTCGCGAGGCCGGGGCACGAATCGATGTTGACGAACACGAGCTTCTCCCGCCCGGCCAGCGCCGCGACGATCTTCGGCAACTGGCCGACCGGGACCGACGCCAGGATCCCTACCCTCGACGCGGCGGTCAGGAAATCCGGCACCTTCGCGACGCCGACTACCGACGCGCACACCGGGACGTCTTCGAACGCCGCTGTGATCTTCTCGTTCATGCGGTTCACCGTTTCATGCCTTCCGCGACTTCTCTCTCCCGTCCCGACCGCCTGGTCTGTTTGGGGTCCCGTCCCGAAACCGTGGAGCGGTGGGGCCCCGCACCCCGAAGCTTGATTGTGCTGACGGTCTGGGGTTGCTTGTCAAGGCGGGAAAGATGCCTTGACAAGCAACCCCAGACCGCAGGGAGGCTTCGTATCGGGGTGCAGGGCGCTGTGTCTTATAAACATCTGAAGCAGCCGCCGA
>NZ_JBHZAG010000018.1:96601-118337 GCF_042754125.1 Amycolatopsis sp. NPDC059235 | reverse complement strand
TTGACACCCACCCCCAGACCGCAGAGGAGGCTTCGTATCGGGGTTGGGGCAGGGCTGGGTGCCTCGATCGTGAGTGCACCGGCTGCGGGGTGTGAGGGGGTTGGGGTGTTACTCCTCGGTAGTGGCTGCTTTTTTTGCTCTGCTTGGTGCTACGCGTGGGGGTTCGTTCGGCATTTTTGGGTAGACCGGTGGCCAGGGGGCGTCCATTAGGCCGCTGGCCAGGTCTTCTTGCGACAGCTTCAGCAGTGCTTCGATCGATTGGGGGTGGTCGTTCGCGGCTGCCCAGGGGTCGCCTCGTTCCTCGACCAGGGCGGGGACGGTCGAGAGGGTCAGGGTGTCTGGCTCCACTGTTGCCAGTTCGTCCCAGGTGATGGGCGTCGAGACTTGTCCGCCTAGTCTTGGTCGGACGCACCAAGCGCCGAAAACTGTTTTGTGCGGGGCGTTTTGGTTGAAGTCTACGAATACTCGTGAGCCGCGTTCTTCTTTCCACCATTGTGCGGTGATGAGGGTTGGGTGGCGGCGTTCCAGTGCTCGCGCTAATGCTACTGCGGCTGCTCTTACTTCGTAGCCGTTCCATCGTGGTTCCAGGATGGAGTACAGGTGCAGGCCTCGTGAGCCGGAGGTCTTTACGTAGACTTCGATTCCCAGTTCGGTCAGGAATTCGCGCACCAGTATCGCTGCTTCGCGCAGTTGCGGGAAGCCGATGCCGGGTGACGGGTCCAGGTCGATGCGCAGTTCGTCGGCGATATCCAACGCTGTTGCGCGGTTCGGCCATACGTGGAAGCCCAGGCAGCCTTGGTTTACCGCCCACAGGACGTGTGCCAGGTTCGCGGCCACCAGGGCGTCGCTGGTGGTGCCGTTCGGGGTGGAGACGACGGCTGTGGTCAGCCAGGAAGGGGCGTTTTTCGGCGTGCGCTTTTGAAACCAGGATTTTCCGCCTGCGCCGTCTGGATAGCGTTCCAAAAGGAGCGGCCGTCCGCCTAGCCGGGCCAGTAACGGTACCGCGACGGCTTGGTAATAGCGTACTAGATCGAGTTTCGTCTCGCCTCGTTCCGGGAAATAGACCTTGTCGGGACTGGAAATGGTCAGTTCCACGCCGTCCAGTTCCAGTGTCACGCCGCTCATCGGGCCTCCCCGAACAGGTCCGCCAGTTCGGCCGGCGGGGCTTCGTCTAGTTGGGCGTAGGTGCACGAATCCGGAGTTCGGTCGGGACGGAAGCGGACCAAGCGTCCGCCGTGGCGGAAACGGCCGCCTTGGAGGTGTTCGTAGCGGACTTCGGCGACTTGTTCCGGGCGCAGCGGTTCCCACGACAGGTCTTTGTCGGGGGCCCATCGGCTGTTCGCGCCTGGACGGCGGACCTCGTCGGCCTGCCATTCCGCCCAGCTGCGCCACGGGTGTCCGTCGAGTGCGTTCTCCCGCCATGGGGCCAGCTCTTCTACCAGCTCCCGGCGCCGCGCGGCGGTGAAACTGCTCGCGACGCCGACGTGGTGCAGCGAACCCTCGTCGTCGTACAGGCCGAGCAGCAGCGAGCCGACGCCCTTGCCGTCCTTGTGCCAGCGGAAACCGGCGACGACGCAGTCCGCGGTGCGCTCGTGCTTCACCTTCAGCATCACGCGTTTGTCCTGCTCATACGGCAGATCGGCGGGCTTCGCCATGACCCCGTCGAAGCCCGCGCCCTCGAACCGGGTGAACCAGTCCTGCGCGGTGTCCGGGTCCGTCGTGAGCGGGGTCAGATGCACCCGCTGCAAACCGCTCGAAGGGGCGAAAATCCCCTCCAACGCGCGCCGCCGCTCGGCGAACGGTTGCTCGGTCAGGTCCTGCTCCCCCAGCGCGAGCAGGTCGAACGCGACAAAGCTGGCGGGAGTCTCCTCCGCCAGCTTCCGGACGCGGCTGGCTGCCGGATGCAGCCGCAGCTGCAACGCGCCGAAGTCCAGGCCGCTCGGCGTGACCAGCACGATCTCGCCGTCGACGACGCATTTGTCCGGCAGCGCGTCCCGCAGCAGCTCGACCAGCTCCGGGAAGTACCGAGTGAGGGGGCGGTCGTTGCGCGAGCCGAGTTCGACCTCGTCGCCGTCGCGGAACACCACGCAGCGGAAGCCGTCCCACTTCGGCTCATACCAAAATCCGCCATCGCGCGGCACCTCGTGCACAGCTTTGGCGAGCATCGGCCGCACCGGCGGCATCAGGGGTAGCTCCACCTGCGCGATCCTAAGCGGAACAGACGCTGACCTGCACCTTTTTACCAGCTTGCTAAGACCAGCCCGCCCCGCGGCTTAGGCGTGAAGTAGGTGGCCTTCCGCGGCATCCGCCGTCCCGCCGCGTGCACTGCCTGCACCGTCTCGAACGGCACCGGGGCCAGGTGCACCACGGCGTCCGCGTCCGGCGGGAGCGGGCTGCCCGGCAGCAGCGGGCGGACGTGCGGGCCGTCCGGGTCGAGGCCGAGTGCCGAGCCAAGCAATAGCTGTTCCACCACCTCGTGGTCGATCACCAGCGGATCCGACCCGGGCAGCCGCACCCGCAGCACGCGCGATCCGGCCAGCACCACCGCGGTGCCGGGGCAGGAAGGCGGGGTCGGGTCATCCGACCAAGCCACGTCCAGCCCGGCCGCCTGCCAAGCCGTGAACAGGGCCTCGGCGGTGTGCCCGGTCCCGAGGAGCACGCGGTTGATCGCCCGGATCTCCAGCTGCGAACCCGCCGTGATCAACGCCAGCAGCTGGCCGCTTCCGGCGGCGGCCGCGACTCGGTGATTCCCGTCCGCCACCAGCAGATCGCTCGCCGACGCGGCCTCCAGCAGCCGTTCCTGCATCTCGCCGGGGCCCACCACCCACAGCTCGTGCGGCAGCCCGGCTCGGTCCACAGTGGACACATCCGGGTCCGCGGAACTCGCCGCTTCCTTGACCGCCGCGGTCAGGTCCGCGCCGTCGCCGACCGGCACGAGGAGCGCGGCGCTCGTCGCGCAGCCGAGGCCGTCCAGCACGGCCGCGCGTTCGGCGACCACCTCCGGATAGACCTCCTCGGTGTGCTTCACGTGCGCCCCGGCCGAGGTCAGCTCCCGGACGTCGACCACGCACAGCACGCCCGCGATGGTTTCGCCGATCCGATAGGCCGCGACGAACCCGGTTTCCGGCCGGTAATGCCCGGTCAGCAGCCGTTCGAGGGTCGCCCGCGCCTCCGGCAGCGCGGCCTCGACGTCCAGCCCGGCCGCCAGCGCCGCGGGAGTCCGCGCCGGATGCTGCGCGGCCAGCAGCGTGTCCCCGCGAGCCGTCGCGAGCGCCCTCGTCACCGCCTCCGGTTCAGCGAACTCGTCGACATCCGGTCCCGGCACCGTGCCCTCGACGACCCAGCCCTGGCCGATCGGCCGCACCCACCTGTCCATCCCTCCATGATGACGGCCAGGCGAACACCCGTGCACCGATCGATCGGCTGGGGAATGCTTGCCGGTGCGAAGGAGTTTATTCCCGGCATGGGAACCACGAGCAGTCCGCCCGCGGCGAAACGCGCCGCCGTAGGCCTTCGTTCCGAGCGGGGCCCCGTCCTCGCCGCCGTCATGCTGAGCACCGGCCTCGTGGCCCTCGACAGCACCATCATCGCCACCGCGGTCCCCTCGGTGGTCCGCGACCTCGGCGGGTTTTCCCAGTTCCCGTGGCTGTTCTCGATCTACCTGCTCACCCAGGCGGTCACCGTGCCGCTGTACGGCAAGTTCGCCGACGTCCTCGGCCGCCGCCCGGTGATGTTCTTCGGCATCGCCGCGTTCCTGCTCGGCTCGGTGCTGTGCGGGGTCGCCTGGAGCATGCCGGTGCTGATCGCGGCGCGCGCGGTGCAGGGCATCGGCGCGGGCGCGGTCCAGCCGATCAGCATGACGATGGTCGGCGATCTGTACACCGTCGAGGAGCGTGCCCGGGTGCAGGGCTACCTCGCCGGAGTGTGGGCGGTCGCCTCGGTGATCGGGCCGACGCTCGGCGGCGTGTTCGCCGAATACCTCAGCTGGCGGTGGATCTTCTTCGTCAACCTTCCGCTCGGCGCGCTCGCCGCGTGGATGCTCTATCGCAAGTTCACCGAGCAGGTGAAACGCACGCGGCACAAGGTCGACTACGCCGGCGCGACCCTGCTGACACTCGGCTGCGCGCTGCTGATCCTGGCCTTGCTGGAAGGCGGGGTCGCGTGGGGCTGGACGTCCGCGCCGAGCCTGGCGATCTTCGCCGTCGCCGTCCTGATGCTGGTCACGTTCGTCCTGGTCGAACGGCGCGCGGAGGAACCCGTGCTGCCGCTGTGGGTGTTCACCCGGCGCACGCTGATCGGCGGAAACCTCGTCGCGCTCGTGACCGGCGCGGTGCTGCTGGGCTTCAGCTCGTTCCTTCCGACGTATGCGGAAGGCGTGCTCGGCACGGACGCGCTCACCGCGGGCTTCGCGCTGGCCGCGCTCACGATCGGCTGGCCCATTGCGGCGTCGCTGTCCGGAAAGGTCTACCTGCGGATCGGATTCCGCGACACCGCGTTGATCGGCAGCGGATTCCTGCTCGTCGGAGCGGTCATGGCGACGTTCCTCGGCCTGGACTCGGTGGTCTGGATGGCCGCGGCGGCCGTGTTCGTGGTCGGCATCGGGCTCGGGCTTTCGTCGAGCCCGACCGTGGTGGCCGTGCAGTCGACTGTCGGCTGGGAGCGCCGCGGGGTGGTGACCGCGACCAACATGTTCAGCCGTTCGCTGGGCAGCGCGGTCGGCACGGCGATCTTCGGCGCGATCGCCAACGCCACCCTCGCCGGCCGGTTCGCGAACCCGCCCGCCGAGGTCGCCGGCCACCTTCCGGCGAGCGTCGACGCCACCAGCCGCATCCTCACCGGCGCCCACGACAACTCGCCGGCCACGGCGTACGTGCGCGAATCGCTCGCCGGGGCCACGCACAACGTGTTCCTCGCGATCGTGGCGGTGTCGGTGCTCAGCGTTGTCGCGCTGCTGCTCATGCCCCGCAAGACCGAACAGCTGGCGTTTTAGTTCTGCAGCGGCACGAGTTCGCGCACGAAATCGTCGAGGAACTGCCGGTAGTCGCCGGAGTATCCGGGCCTGACCACGAATTTCGTGAGTCCGGCCTCGATGTGCTGCTCGATCATCCGGCGCGCCTCGGCCCAACTGGTGGGCACGAGTTCGGTGGCCGGACGGCCTGGGTTTCGCCGTTCGGCCACCTTCCGCAGCCCATCCGGAATTCCGTGCAGCGCCAGGACCATGCTCAGGCCGAAGTGGTCTGATTCGACCTCTCGGTCGGCTTCGGCCGCGGCTTCCTGAATCGCCAGCCTTGCCGCCCGAGACTGGTCCGGCGTGTGGAAACTGCCGAGCCATCCATCGGACAACCGGCCCGCTCGACGCAAAGCCGCCGGAGCAGCCCCGCCGACCCAGACGTCGAGCCGCTTCGCCGGACGCGGCCCGATCGTCACGCTGTCGACCTGGAAAAACTCTCCGTCGAAGGACACGTTGTCTTGTTCCAGCAGCAGGCGCAGCAACACGAGCGACTCGTCGAACACCGCCGCGCGTCGCCCCTCCGGCACCGGGAACAGGGCGCGTTCGGCGGGCTGCGCGGGCATCAGCCCGAACACCGGAAGCACCCGTTTCGGTGCCAGCCCGGCTAGCGTGACCAGCTGTTTCGCGACTAGCACCGGATTCCGTCCGGGCAGGATCGCCACGCCGGTGCCCAGTTTGAGCCGGTCAGTGCGAGCGAGCGCGTGCGTCATGCCGATCAACGGGTCGACGTCCGGCGAATAGACCACTTCCGACAGCCACAGCGAGTCGACGCCCGCCGCCTCCGTCAACTCCGCCAAACCGGAAAACTCCGCGGGCCCGGTCCCGAGTCCCGGAGCCACCCCCACCCGGATCTTGTCCACGTTCGCTCCGCTCAGTCGGCACATTCCCTTGAGCAGAACCGGATCCGGGCGCTGGTTCTTCCCGCTAGGCGGTCGCTTCGATCACCCGGCCCAGCGCGGCGTGCAGCGCTTCCAGCTCGGAAACCTCCATGCCGAGCCGCTCCACGACGCGATACGGGATTTTCTCCGCCTCCGCGCGCAGATTCCGGCCCTTCTCGGTGAGCTCGACGGTCAGCTGGCGCTCGTCGGCCCTGCTGCGGCCTCGGGTCACGTACCCGACCGCCTCCAGCCGTTTGAGCAGCGGCGACAGCGTCGCGGGCTCGTGCCGCAACGCCGTGCTGAGGTCCTTGACCGAGCGCGGCGACTGCTCCCACAGCGCCAGCATCACCAGGTACTGCGGATGCGTCAGCCCGTGCGGCTCCAGCAGCGGCCGGTAAATCGCGATCACGCTGCGCGAGGCGACCGACAGCGCGAAGCACACCTGCCGGTCGAGCTTCAGCGGGTCCTCGCCAAGGTCGATCTCGGCCACTCGTCCTCCTCGTGCTCGAGCCCACCCTAGCGCGGGCTGCACCACACTAATAGTTAGTGTACTAATCATTAGGGTACTCTGGTCGCAGACTCCGAGGAGGCACGATGACCGAACGGCCCGGCGTTCTCCGCTGGTTCTGGTACGCCGTGAGCGGACGGCTCCCCGAGCGCTACCAGGACTGGCTGCTGCACGACGCGACGTCCAAGCACTGGAAGGCGCGGCACGTCCTGCGCGCGTCCGTGGGCATCGCGCCGCTGTGCCTGGTCTGGCTGCTGCTGCCGGCCCCGCTCGGGCTGCGGCTGGCGATCGTGCTGATGGCCGCGCTGGTGTCGTACTTCTACTCGTGCGCCTACATGGAGGAAAGCATCGACCACCGGTTGGCCCGCAACGGTTTCCCGCCCGGGACCGGCAAGCGGATCCGGCGCGAGAAAGCCGCCGAGGCCAACGCCGAGGCGACCGCCCGCTACATCGCGGCCTACCGGCGGAACCCCGCCGACTAGACTCGGGAGCCGATGAGACGCAAGCGCCCGGCCCCGATCCCGCCCCGGCACGGCCTAGACCCGGCCCGGCTGCGGCTGCCCGACGAGGGCCCGTGGACGACTCTGCTGGAGCACCTGGTCGAACGCCTCCCCCGGGTCGCTCCCGCGCGGATCGAGGAAATGCTGCACGAGCAGCGCATCCACGGCGAGGACGGTCCATTGGGGATCGACGCGGCGTACGCCCCCGGTTCGTTCATCTGGTTCCACCGCGACCTGCCGGACGAGGTCCCGGTGCCGTTCGACGTCACCGTCCTGCATCGCGACGAGCACCTGCTGGTGGTCGACAAACCGCACTTCCTGGCGACGATTCCACGCGGGCGGCACGTCTTGGAAACCGCTTTGGTGCGGTTGCGCCGATCGCTGGACCTGCCCGCGCTGTCCCCCGCGCACCGGCTCGACCGCGTGACGGCGGGGTTGGTGATGTTCGTGATCACGCCGTCCGCGCGGGGCGCGTACCAGACCATGTTCCGCGATCGGTTGGTGCGCAAGGAATACGAGGCGATCGCGCCGTACGATCCTTCCCTGGAGCTGCCGCGGACCGTGCGCAGCAGGATCATCAAGGAGCGCGGCGTGCTGGCCGCGCAGGAGATTCCCGGGCCGCCGAACTCGGAGTCCACAGTGGAGCTTCTGGAGCACCGGGACGGGCTTGGCCGCTATCGCCTCACCCCCGCCACTGGGCGTACGCACCAGTTGCGGGTCCACATGTGTTCCCTGGGCGTCCCCATCCTCGGCGACGATTTTTATCCGGAGCTGCACGAGAAACCGCTGGACGACTTCACCAAACCGTTGCAGCTGCTGGCGAAAGTGCTGGAATTCGACGATCCGCTGAGCGGCGAACCTCGCCGGTTCACCAGCCGCCGGACGCTCACGGCCTGGGATTCGCTGGACGAATGGGCTAGTTGACCGCTACGGCAAGGAAATGCGCGCTGGCGTTGATCAGGAGCGGATCCTGCTCGACCAGACGGGCGCAGCGGAGGGCCGCGTCCACGCGTGCGTCGAATCCCCCGATCCCGGCGACATCCAGCGCGGGCCAGGCCGGACCTTCCACTCCGTACACCGAAATCTCCGACAGCCCAGCGGTTTCCAGTTCGCCGCGCAGCTCGTCCGCGGTGTGGAAATGCGCGGCGACGAAGCCGACGTGGCCGTCATAGCGTCCGGTATCGAGGACGGCTTCCACCGACGGTGTCAGCTGTTCGGTGAGCTGACCGTTGGTTCCGGTCTCCATGACCGAGAGATAGCGGCTGATCGCGGCGGCGAACACCATGCCGCCCGGACGAAGCACGCGCCGGGCTTCGGCAAACGCTTGCGCGCGGTCTCCGGGTTCGGTCAAGTGATAGAGCGGACCCATCAGGAGTACGACGTCCGCGCTGTTGTCCGGCCAGGTCAAAGCTCGCGCATCGCCGACTTCCGCTGTGACGCCTTCGATTTCCGCCGCCTCCGCGATATGGCCGGCCACCGGATCGACTACGTGCACTGAATGTCCGTCCGCGGCCAGCCATCGGGCGTGCGCCCCGGTCGCCCCGCCGACGTCGAGGATTCTCTGCCCTGGCGCGGATATCGCTCTGCGCACCAGTTCCTGCGTGCGCCGGAATTCCAGCCTGCCGTGCGGCGATCGGAGAAGCCGGGTGTTTTCGGTGGTTTCGGTGTCGTAATGCTCGACCAGAGTCATGACCGCCACAGTGACCGAATTTCGGTGCCGCGGCAACGGAAATTCGCCCGGGTTCGCCCGCCGGACGGATGCCAGGCGGCGGAGAAAGCACCCGTCCCGCGAGCAAGCGAATCACCTGGTCCAGAACTTGATTCCGCTCCACTGCACGGTAATCGGCCCGGCGCCGCTGGCCGTCCGGTACGACCCGAACTTGTCGTAATAACTACCCGATGGGCTGTCGTCCGTCTGCTTCAGCGAACCGTTGATGTATACCTTGTGGGAGCTGCCGACCTCGTTGATCGTGTTGACTCGCACCGAAGTCCCGACCGTCGCGCCGGTCGCCACCGTCTGGCCGTTCTCCACGGTGTAGAGCCTGCCGCCCTTCTCCACCGCCAGCAGGAAATACGGCCCGGCGTTCGAGCCGTCGCGGAACGTCTGCTTCAGGCTGATCCGCGAACCGCCCATGCTGGTGATCTTGAACGAGCCCTCGAACTGGTGCGTGCCGCCGGTGTAGGTGTCGTAGCGGCGTTCGGCCCGCTGCTCGCCGCTGCCGTCGGAGCAGGCGAGTTTGAAGGTGAGCCCGCTGACCTGGCCGCAGCCCTTCTGCTGTTCCTTGTACCCCGGCGACCAGGGTTTCCAGGTGCCGCCGCCGACCTGGGCGTCCGCGACCGGGGCGAGAATCGCGACCCCGCACACCGCCGCCGCCAGTGCTCCGCCGATCCGGGTTCTCGTGCGCACGTGCCAACCTCCGTGGAACTCAGGGCGGCGGTAGCGGTACAGGTCCAGACCACTGGGTGATCACTGTAGGTCCCCGGCCGGTCGCGGACAAGAGCGTTTCCCTTGACGACTTTGTTTGTCACTGCTTGGCTCAGGGGATGCAGGACGTCGAAGTGATCGAGGACCCCGCCGTCGCGGCGGCCGCGCTGGACCCGGTGCGCGCCCGCCTGCTGGCAGCGCTGACCGAACCGGCGTCCGCCGCGGCGCTGGCCGCCAAGGTGGGCCTGACCAGGCAAAAGGTCAACTACCACCTGCGCGCGCTCGAATCGCACGGCCTGATCGAACCCGCCGGAACCCGGCAGTGGGGCGGCCTCACCGAACGGCTTTTCGCCGCCACCGCCGGCGCCTACCTGGTCTCCCCCGCCGCACTCGGCGCGGCCGGTTCCGCCCGGGTAAAGCCGGACCGCCTGTCGGTGAGCTACCTGCTCGCCGTCGCCGGCCGAACCCTGCGCGAGGTCGCGGGCCTGACTCGACGCGCGGCCCGGGCGGGCAAACCGCTCTCGACGCTGACCCTGGACGCGGAAATCGCCTTCGCCTCCGCCCGCGACCGGTCGGCGTTCACGGACGAGCTGACCACCCTCGTGACCGACCTCGTGTCCCGCTACCACAACGAATCCGCCCCCGACGCCCGCCTGCACCGGCTCGTCGTCACCGCGCACCCCAAGCCCGCCGAGTAGTTCATCCGAACAGGTGTTCGATCGTCGTGTAGCTTGGAGGCATGAGTCAGGCATTTCAGGGCTCGCTGTTCGGTGCGAGCGGGCCGGCCACACTGGGCCCGTTGTCCGGCGTGCAGCGCACCGAACTCGGGCAGGGCGCGTGGATCGACGTGCTGCCGGGATGGCTCGACGGCTCGGACGAGCTGTACGAGCACTTGGCGGCCGAGGTCCCGTGGTACGCGGAACGCCGGCAGATGTACGACCGGGTCGTCGCCGTCCCTCGGCTGCTGTGCTTCTACCGGGAGCACGCGCCGCTGCCGCATCCGGTCCTGACCGAGGCGCGGGAGGCACTGTCCGCGCACTACGCGGCCGAACTGGGCGAACCGTTCCGCACGGCCGGGCTCTGCTACTACCGGGACGGCCAGGACAGCGTCGCCTGGCACGGCGACGACCTCGGCCGCGGCCGGACCGAGGACACCATGGTGGCAATCCTGTCCGTCGGCGCGGCCCGGCACCTGGCGCTGCGCCCGAGAGGCGGCGGGGACTCGGTGCGCTACCCGTTGGGACACGGGGATCTGATCGTTATGGGCGGGTCCTGCCAGCGAACGTGGGAACACGCGATCCCGAAGACGGCCCGGGCGGTGGGGCCGAGGATCAGCGTGCAGTTCCGGCCGAGAGGGGTGCGATGAGGCGAGAGGTGCGGCGAGGGGCGCTGAGGGAGGTGCCGTGAGAGGGCTGGGGTGACGGGTTCCCGAGGGCGGACGCTGTCGGTTCGAGCGTGCCCGCTGTGCGGACTACGAGGGTGCCGTCGAGGTGGCGGCGGCGTTCAGGTGACCGCGTTCTCGAGGCGAGCACGCCATCCAGGCGAGCACGCCGCCCAGGCGATCGCGCCGTCCAGGCGATCGCGCCGTCCACGTGACCGCGTTGTCCAAGCGAACGCGCCATCCATCCGACCGCGCCTGCCTAAACGAACGCGCCATCTAAGCCATCGCGCCACCCCAGGCACCCACACGACCGCGCTGCCCAAGCAAGCACGCCAGCCATCCGGCCGCGCCCGCCCAAGCGGACCCGCCGTCTAAGCCATCGCGCCGCCCAAGCACCCGCGCCGCCCAAGCGAACGTGCTGCCCAAGCAAGCACGCCGTTCACCCGACCGCCCCGCCCGAGCAAGCACGCCGCCCAGGCAACCGCGCTTGTCCAAGCCACCGCGCCGTCGGTGTTGCCGCTGCCCAAGCCGTCCGCTGGGGCATTTCCGTCGCACCCGACGGTCAACTAGCCGGCGGTCGACCCCGCCACCCAAGCCACAGCCGTCTCAAGTCCGGCGCGCCAGCCACGGCCCGACCCCAGGAACCCGCCCCTCGCCGCCCGTGGACTCGGCGTCAGTCCACCAGCACCGGCAACGAGTCGAGCCCGTACACGATCGACACCTTCCGGAACGCCAGTTCCTCCGGCTGCACCGCCAGCCGCAGGTTCGGGAACCTCCGGACCAGCGCCGGGTACGCCGCCCGCAGCTCCATCCGGCCCAGTTCCGCGCCGATGCACCGGTGGATCCCGTACCCGAACGCCAGGTGCGAGGACGGCTCCCGGGTCGGGTCGAAGCGGTCCATGTCGCCCTTGCCGAGCACCGGGTCGCGGTCCGCGACCGACAGCGACACCAGCACGATGTCGCCCTCGCTGATGTGCACGCCGGCGACGTCCAGGTCCTGCTTCGCGAACCGCGGGAACGCCATCTGCACCACCGTCAGGTACCGCAGCAGCTCCTCGACGAACCGGTGCACCGAATCGTCGTCGCCGCGGACCGCCTCGAACGCGGCCGGGTCGCGCAGCACCACCAGCGCGCCCAGCGCCAGCATGCTCGCGGTGGTCTCGAGGCCGCCGGTGAGGATGCCGTCCGCGAGACCGGCGAGTTCGCGGTCGTCGATCTCGTCGCCGTGTTCCTTGATCAGCATGCCGAGCAGGCCGTCGCCGGGCTGCTCGCGCTGCTTGCGGACGATCTCGAGCAGGTACCCCAGCGACTCCGAAATCGCGCCGAGCGACGCGCCCGCGCCGCTGAACAGGTCGAACCGCGCCGTGCTCAGCCGCTGGAAGTCCGCCCGGTCCTCATAGGACACGCCGAGCAGCTCGCAGATCGTGAGCGACGGGATCGGCAGCGCGAACTGCTCCCACAGGTCCACCGGTCCGTCGGCGGCGGCCATCGCGTCGAGCTGGCCCGCCACGATCTCGTCGATCCGCGGCGTGAGCCGGGACAGCCTCCGCATCGTGAACTCCGGCGTCAGCAGCTTCCGCAGCCGCGTGTGCACCGGCGGGTCGGCGAAACCGAGGCCGCCCGGGTTCTGGTCCTCGGTGACGCCCGCGTTGCCGACGAGATTCGTGAAGTCGTTGCTGAACTCCGTGCCCTTCCCGAGGACCGCCTTGGCCTCCTCGTACCCGGTCACGAGCCAGGCGTTCATCCCGAACGGCAGGTCCAGCTTGCTGATCGGCGCCTCGCCGCGCAGCCTGCCGAGGTCCGGAACCGGGTCGAGGCCCTGGCGGCGCAACGGCTCCAGCGCCGAATCCGGCAGCAGCGCCATCTTCTCGAGATCGAAACCGCGCTTCTGCTGGCGGGCGATGTACCGGCGGCCGGCCCAAGCGAGGACGCGCGAACGGAGACTCCCCATGCCGGCGACAGTACCGCAACCACCCCGCGCGCCGGTCCTCGGCGGAGACGCCCGTCACCCTGTGACCAGCGCCGGTCCACAGTGGACTCCCGTCACCCGGCCAGGTGACGAGGCTCCGGAAATTGTCAGACCCCCCGGACAGAATGACCCGCATCGACCGCGACCGACACGACCTGCGTGACCAGCCGGTCGCAGCCGGTGAAAGCACGAGACGGCATCGCGAGTCCGTGAGAGGCTCGCAAGGAAAGGGAGGAACCGGACATGACTGCGGCGCTGATCGGGCGGGCCCACCCCGCCTCGACATTGCGCGCGCAGCTCTCGCGCGCCACCGCCAGCCACGGCGGCCTCACCCTGGTCACCGGGGAAGCCGGAATCGGCAAGACCACGCTGGTCAGCGCAGTGGCCGACGACGCGCGCGAGGCAGGCGCGCTCGTCCTCGGCGGCACCTGCTGGGAGTCCGGAGCCGCGCCGGGCTACTGGCCATGGGTCCAGGTCATGCGCTCGCTGCGCCGGGAAGCCGCGGCGCACGAATGGGCCGTCGCCAGCTCGCCGACGCTGTCCGCGCTGCTCGGCGAAACCCCCGAACCACCGGCTGACGACGGGTTCCAGCTGCCCGACGCCGTCACAAGGGCGCTGGTCACGGTGGCCCAGGAGCGCCCGGTGGTCGTCATCCTCGACGATCTGCACTGGGCCGATCCGGCGTCGCTGCGCCTGCTCGAATTCGCGGCCCGGCACACGTGGTTCGAACGGCTGCTGCTCATCGGCACCTACCGCGACGTCGAGGTGGACGCGCCCGGCCATCCCCTGCACCAGCTGATGCTGCCGCTGCTCGCGAAGGCGACCACGATCACGCTCACCGGCTTGGACGAAGCCGGAGTCGCCGAGCTGATGAGCCGCACCGCGGACGCCGATCCGGGCACTGAACTGGCCGCCGACGTGCACCGGCGCACCGGCGGAAACCCGTTCTTCGTGGAGCAGACCGCGCGGCTGTGGCGCAGCGGGAACACGGTGTCCGCGGTCGCGCCAGGAGTCGCCGACGCACTCCAGCGACGGCTGTCCCTCCTCCCCCGTCCCGTCACCGATCTGCTCACCAATGCCGCGGTGCTCGGCCGCGAGTTCTCCCTCCAACTGCTGGCCGCCACCGCCGGCGCGCCCGTCGCACAGGTCGACCACCTGCTCACGCGCGCCGTAGCCGCCCGGCTCGTCCTCGCGCTCGGCGAGGGCCGTTTCGCCTTCGCACACGACCTGGTGCGGGAATCGAGATACGCCGAACTAACCCCCGCCGAAGCGCAACGCCAGCACGCGGCAGTCGTCCGCGCCAGCGAACACACCCCGGCCCTGACCGGAGTCGCCGAACGAGCCCGGCACGCCTATCTCGCCCATACCGACCTCGAACCGCGACACGTCGTCCGGCTGCTGCTCGCCGCGGCCAAAGACGCCGGCGCCCGGATGGCGTTCGAGGAATCCATCGCGCACCTGCGCCGAGCCCGCGAACGCGCCGCGGACGAACGCGGCCAAGCCGTCGTCGCGCTGGAATTGGGGACCGTGCTGTGGCGCATGGAGGAGAAGGACGAGGCCTGGCTCCTCTGCGAGGAAGCGGTCGCCCTAGCTCGCCGGCTGGACAACGCGAACCTCCTCGCCCGCGCCGCCCTCACCCTGTCGAAATTCGGCACCAGCGGCGCCCGGCGCGAGTTCACCGCTCAACTTCTCCGCGAAGCACACGAAAAACTGTGCGGCGGCAACGCGGCCGAACCTCTCTCGCTCGACCGCATCCGGCTGGAACTCACCGCCCGCGCCACGATCCTCGCCCGAGACGACGAGGACGACGATGCGCTGGCGTTCACCTTGTGGGCACGGCACGACGCGATCTGGGGCCTGGGCAGTGGTGCCGAACGCGAGCGGCTCACCGATGAACTGACCGCCGTCGCGAAGCGCACCAACGACCGCGAGAACGAATTCTTCGCCGCCTCGCTCAAATGGGTCGCGATGCTGGAACAAGGAGACCCGCGCTACCTGGACCAGTTCCAGGTATTCCAAGCGATCGCCGACGAAGGCTTGCCAGCCGCGAAGGTGGCGGAAGCAATCGATCGCAGCATCATCTGCACCTTCCGCGGCCGGTTCGCCGAAGCCGACACAGCACTCGCCGAAGCTCTGGCCGCCCCAGAACTGTTCGGCACCAACGAGTACGGCTATCTGCCCGACCAATTGCGCTGGAGCGCTCTGCTCGTCCAAGGCCGCTTCGCCGAAGCCGCCGACCTCCCGGCAAAGATGACCGACGCCGGTTTCCCCCACCCCGCCCTGCTGCGCACCCTGACCGCGGCACTCGCCGGCGACGCCGCGACCACCCGGCACGAACTGTCCGAAGCATCCGCGGACGGCCCCTACGGCCGCGCCTTCACCCCGCTGTGGCTGCGCTGCCAAGCCCAAGCCGCCGCAGTGCTGAAAGACCGCGCCGCAGCGGAACGGCTCCTGCGCGAACTCTCCCCACACTCCGGAGAATGGCTGGTCTCCCTCTACGGCTGCGAACTGAGCGGCCCAGTAGACCTGTGGCTAGGCCTGCTCCACAAAACCCTGGGCGATACCGAAACCGCCGCCGCCCGCTTCACTTCCGCCGCCCGCTCCGCAGACCGGCTGCGCGCCCGCCCGTGGGCAGCCGAAGCCCGTAACCACCTCGCCAGCACGGTGCAGGACCTGGGCGACACCGAGCGCGCAACCGCCCTGGCCGATGCCGTCACCGCCGAAGCAGCCGAACTGGGCTTGCAGCACCTCACCGCGCGCCCCCGCCCAGCACCGTCCGTTCCCGCCAACGAATTCCACCGAACCGACGCGGTGTGGACGCTGCGCTTCGCCAACCGGGAAGTACGCATGCCAGACGCGAAAGGCCTGCGAGACCTGAACTTCCTGCTGAGCAGACCAGGAACCGAAACCCCCGCCGCACAACTGCTCTCTCCCGACGGCGGCGCCGAATCAGAAGCCGCCAAAGCCTTCAGCGGCGACCCCATCCTCGACGACACCGCGAAAGCCGCCTACCGCCGCCGCCTCGACCAACTGGACGAAGCGATCGACGCCGCCGCCCTCCGCGGCGACGACGCCAAAGCCGCCGCGTTGGACACAGAACGCGCAGCGCTGCTCGACGAACTCCGAACGTCCACCGGCCTGTCCGGCCGAACCCGCCGCCTCGGCGACGAAACGGAACGCGCACGCAAAGCCGTGACCGCCCGAATCCGCGACACCCTCCGCAAACTAGGCGACCTCCACCCGGAACTGGCAGACCACCTCCGCACCACCATCACGACCGGCTCGTCCTGCAGCTACCAACCGGAGAAGCCCATGACCTGGCGCTTGTAACCGCCCAGCGCGCCCAGGAGCGCCGCGCCGACCCCGCAGCCCGACCGCCAGGCATCAGAACGAGCGCGCCGCCAAAAGTTGCTCGGACCGTCGCGGAGGTCCAAGCGGCCGGGCTGAGCGACCGCAGGACGGGGTTGCCCGGGTGGCAACTCGCGCGGCGACCCTGCGCGGCGGGGCCGCGCGACGAGTCAGCACGGCGCGGCGGGTCGGTGCGGCAAGTCGGTGCAGTGGACCAGCGACGGCTCACGGGCGCAGCAGCATCCGTGCCACCCGCGCACCCAAACCGCCTCCGGGCCGAAACCGCGCAATCCAAGCGCCGAAGCGGCACTCATGGCTAGGCTGGCCGTCCGCGTCGACGTTGTGGAGGCCGCAGGCTGGTATGGCAGGCACACCGAAACACGACGACTCCGGTTATCTCGGTACGGCGGGCGGGACCTCGTGCTATCTGGTGCGCACGCACCGTCCGTGGGAGTCCGGCATCGATGCCGTCGCGATCTCGGTCGGCGGCACTCTCGGCAGCCTCGGTCGCGCGGTCCGGGAGCAGTTTCCGGACGCGGACTGGGATTCGGTCGACTACGACGCGATCGTCCCGGAGCGGCCGTTCGTGCTGGACCTTCGCGGCGCCGGCCGGGGCTCGCTGAGGTTCGCGGTGCTCGTGACGCCGCACGAAGACGGCGCCTTCGGTCTGCCGTCGTTGCCCGCGATCGCGACCGCCACCGAAACCGGGATCCGGTTCGCCGCGGGCGCGAATTCGAGCGCGCTCGGGTTTCCGCTGCTGGGCACCGGCGATATCGGGCTCGGGGAAGAGGAGGTCGCCGCGGTCGCGATTCCGGCGGCGGTCCGCGCGCTCCATGGAGCCAGCGGGCTGGGCAGTCTTGTCTTCGTCTGCAACTCCGCACAGACGGAAGACGCGATCCGCGCGGCCTGGGAGCAGGCCGGGGGCGCGAGGTTTTCCTCGGTCGAGCTGGCGGGCGGCATCTCGAACGACCTGGTAGATCCGACGCTCGGCATCCCGCTCGACCGCGACCGGCTCGGGGTCGCGCCCTATGTGTCGATGCTGGCGACGGTGATCGCCGACCGGAGCACTCTGCCGCCGCTGTCGGTCGGGGTGTTCGGCGAGTGGGGGTCCGGCAAGAGCTACTTCATGGGGCTGATGCGGGACGAGGTCGACCGGCTCGCGGGCTCGGGCAATCCGGCCTACTGCGGCGAGATCGTCCAGATCGGGTTCAACGCCTGGCACTACGCGGACCGCAACCTGTGGGCCAGCCTCGGGGACGAGATCTTCCGGCAGCTCGCCGGTCCCGGCCCGAACGCGCAGCAGCGCCGCGAGCAGTTGCGCGAGGAACTCGCCAAACGGCTCGACCAGGTCACCGAACTCGAGGACGCGAAACGCCAGGCACAGGCGACCGCCGCGAAACTCCAGGCTGATGTCGACAAGGCCGCGCTGAGCCGGAAGGACACGGCGAAGGTCCTGATCCGGTCGTTGGCGGGCAGCCGGGAAGTGTGGCGCCGCCTGGGGATCCAGGACGAGGCAGAGCAGGGTGCACTGCTGGTCGAGCAGTTGCGCGGCACGTTGTCCGAAGCCGAGGCGTTGCGCAGGTCGCCGAAGGGACGTTGGGGCAAAGCAGCGCTGATCGCGTCGGCGGTCGTTTTGTTCGTGGGATTCTTGGTCGCGGCGGCCACTCCGGTCGCGAGGGAATGGCTGGCCGGAGTCGGCGCCGGGTTCGCCGCGGTGGCGGGTACCGGGGTCGTGCTGCTGAGCCGGGCTCGGGCGGGAATCCGGGAGTTGCGCGAACTCAGCGAGGACCTCCGCCGCGGCATCAGCCGGGGCGCGAGCAGGACGGTCGCGCCTGAGGTCGTCCGGATGCTCGAGGAGATCCGCAGGGCGGAGACCGACCAGCGAGTCGCTGAGGCTCAGCTGGAAGAGGTGGTGGCGAGGGTCGGCGAACTCGGCCGGGAGCTGACCGAGCTGACCCCGGGCCGCAATCTTTACGCGTTCCTGGCCGATCGCGCGCACGGCGATTCCTACCGCCGCGATCTCGGGCTGATCTCGACCATCCGCAAGGATTTCGAGCAACTGGTCGACCTCATGGCCGACTGGCGGGCCAACCCCGGTTCGGGCGGCACCCCGATCGACCGGATCGTGCTGTACATCGACGACCTCGACCGGTGCAGCTCGCGCCAGGTGGTCGAGGTGCTGGAGGCGGTGCACCTGCTGCTCGCCCTGGAACTGTTCGTGGTGGTGGTCGGCGTCGACCCGCGCTGGCTGACCCGGTCGTTGCACAGCCACTACGACGGGATGCTCGACGATTCCGTCGACGACGGCAGGCTCGCTTCGCCGGAGGACTATCTCGGCAAGATCATCAACCTCCCGTTCGTGCTTCCCGCCATGTCCGAGGGAAGCCTGCGCAGCCTGCTGCGGTCGCTGACCGACGACCGGCTGCTGGAGCCGGCGGGCGAGGAGCGGCCGCGGACCGAGCAGATTCCTTCGCCGGACCGGCCGCTGCCGGACGTCGTTCCCGAGATCGAGAAAGGGTCCGAAGTAGACAGTCAGAGCCGTCCGGAGCGGGCCGCGGATCCGCCTCGTCCGCTCACGCCCGCGGAGATCGACCTGTTGTCCGAGCTGGACATGTTGATCAGCACCCCACGCGAGGCGAAGCGGCTGTTCAACCTGTACCGGATGCTTCGCGCGACCCGGGATCTCTCCGCGGCTTCGCGTTTTCTCGGCCACCCCGCCGAACCCGGCGACTATCAGGCTGTGGTGGCACTGCTCGGTCTGCTCACCGCGCCAGGGCTCGTGCTCGAGAAGGCGTTGGACACCCTGCCGGACCCGGACCGGTCGATCACCGGCGGTCTCGTCCACCGTTCGCCGGAAGCGACCTGGACCGAGTTCGTGGCCGACTGCGCGCCGCGGCGGCGCGGCGAGGTCTGGCAGAACCCGGTCGCCGGGATGCTCTGCGACAAGGAACTGCGGGACTGGCGCCAGCTGCATCGCGGCCTTGCCCACGTGTCGACCGCGCTGGGCATCGACGCTCTTTCCCGTTTCCAGCAATGGGTCCCGGCGGTCCGGCGGTTCTCCTACGTCCTCTCCCCCACGACCTGAACACGACCGGGCGCGGGAGGCCGTCCGGCGCGGCCTCCCGCTCGGCCCGGGTCATTTCCGGTTATACAGCCGCATCGTCAGGGTCCCGAACACCGCGGTCAGCGCGGCCGCCGCGATCAGGGTCCACATGATGGCGTTGCCGTCCCAGGCTCCGGACATTGTCGAGCGCACTGCGGTCACCAGGTGGCTGATCGGGTTGGCCGAGACGCCTGCCTGGAGCCAGCCGGGCATGGTGGACGGGTCGACGTAGATGTTGCTGAGGAACGTCAGCGGCATGATCACCATCATGCTGACGCCCATCACCGATTTCTCGGACCTCAGCAGCAGCCCGAACATCGTCCACACCCACGACAGCCCGAACGAGAACACGAGCAGCAGCAGGACGCCCACGGCCACGCCGCCGATTCCGCCGTCCGGGCGGAAGCCGAGGATCAGGCCGACGACCATGATCACCACGGACGCGATCAGGTACCGCAGCACGTCGCCGAGGAGGTAGCCGACCATTGGGGCCGGCCGCCAGATCGGGAGGGTTCGGAAGCGGTCGAACACGCCCTTCTCGATGTCGGTGTTCACCGCGACGCCGGTGTACATCGTGATCATCACGACGCTCGACGCGAGGATGCCCGGCAGAAAGAACTGCAGGTACTGCGTCGGCGAACCGGCCAGCGCGCCGCCGAACAGGTAGGTGAACATCAGCGTCATCATGATCGGGAACGCGGTGACGTCGAACAGCTGCTCCGGCACGTGCTTGATCTTCAGCACGGCCCGCCAGCCGAAGGAGAACGACGCGGAGAACGCGCTCGGCCGCGGCGGGCGTTCGGTGGCGAGCAGGACCGCGGCCAGCTCGTCCGGCTTCGGGGCCGCAAGGTCGAGATCGGGTTCCTTGACGGTGGTCACGCCGCCTCCTCGGTGGCTGTGCGGTCGGTGAGGGCCAGGAAAACCTCGTCGAGGCTGGGCTGGCCGAGCGAGAACGTGTCGACGGTGACGCCGGCCTTGGCGAGCTCCGCGAGAGCCCGCGATGCGCGGTCGGCGGCGGCCTCTTGTGCGTCCGACGACAGCCGGGCGGTGATCGCGACCGGGTCGTGATCCAGTTGCACGGTGGCGGAAAGCGCGCGCTCCAGCACTTCGGCGGCGGTCGCGCGCTGGTCGGCGTCGCGCAGTCGCAAGTGGACGGCGCCGACTCCGACCGAGGCCTTCAGCTCGCCCTTGGTGCCCTCGGCAATGACGCGGCCGTGGTCGATCACCGCGATGCGCGACGCCAGCTGGTCGGCCTCGTCGAGGTACTGCGTGGTGAGCAGGACGGTGGTGCCCTGCGCGACGATCGCGCGGACGATGTCCCACACCTGGTTGCGGCTGCGCGGGTCGAGGCCGGTGGTCGGCTCGTCTAGGAACAGCAGGTCCGGCGTGTTGAGGATGCTCGCGGCGATGTCGAGCCGCCTGCGCATGCCGCCGGAGTAGTTCTTGACCTGCCGGCGCGCGGCTTCGGTGAGCCCGAACGCCGCGAGCAATTGGGCCGCCCGATCGCGCGCGGCAGCGCTGCGGTGTCCCAGCAGCCGGCCGAGCAGCACTAGATTCTCTTGCCCGGTCAGGTCTTCGTCGACCGACGCGTACTGGCCGGTGAGGCTCACCCGGCTGCGCACGGCGTCTGCCTCGCGCACCACGTCGTGGCCGAACACTCGCGCCTCGCCGCCGTCCGGGCGGGACAACGTGGCGAGCATCCGGACGGTGGTGGTTTTGCCCGCGCCGTTGGGCCCGAGGACGCCGTACACCGTTCCGGCGGGCACCACGAGGTCGACCCCGTCCACCGCGCGGGTCTCGCCGAACACTTTGACGAGCCCGGAAGTCTCGATCGCCGGTTCCCCGGCTGCGTTGCTCATGTCTGTCCTTTCCCCTCAGTTCCTCATCCGCGATACGGCCGCGCGCGGCGGCCCTCGCGCAGTGCCAGTCCCCACCAGATCAGCTCGTCCAGTAGAGCAGAGGCCGCGTGACCTGCGGATTCCCCGTGCGGACCCGCGCCGGGGTCGCCGCATTCGTGCTCGAGCAAGTCGAGGCACACCGAATCCCGCACTGTCGCCGTGTGCAGTTCGGTGAAGACGTCCCGGAGGTGCTCCACTGCGTAGCGCCCGGCCGCGCGGTAGCCGTAGGAGACGAAGCCGACCGGTTTGGCCCGCCATTCCTCGTACGCGCAGTCGATCGCCTGCTTCAGCGACGCCGGGAAGCTGCGGTTGTACTCGGGCGTGACCACCACATACGCCTCGGCCACCGCGATCCGCTTCGCGAACCCGGCCATGCCGGCCGTCGGCTCGGCGGGCAGCCGGGCCGGGATCGCGAACGTCGCGAGGTCGAGCACGTCGAGCACCACCCCGCCGTGCCCGGCGGCCCGCTCGACGAACCATCGGCCGATCTCGCCGCCGACCCGGCCCTCCCGGGTGCTGGCGACGAGCACGGCTACCCGCAGCTCCTCGTCCACACTTCTTGGGCGCCAGATCGGTGCGCGAGGGTGCCAGGTTGGATCTAGCAGGCGTTTTGGCCGGTCAGAGAGATGATTCGGTGCGCGACGGCGCCAAGACGGATCTAGCGGGATGTTGTGACCGATCGGAGAGACGATTCGATGCGCGACGGTGCCAGATT